>JAPOOP010000278.1 GCA_026713385.1 Candidatus Poribacteria bacterium
CAGAGTTTGCTAAGCATTTCCATGTGCCACAGATGGTCTTTGTCGAAGTACACGGCACCTTCTGTTGCGAGTAGGTGAAACGGAGCTAATTTCAGATCTGCAACAGATTGGACATGCCAACAGTATTGCTGGTAAGCCTTAACGTATTTGGTCACTGCCTCTGCCCGCTGACGATAGTCATCCAATATACAACTCACGTCAACACCTCGTTCGGCAGCGGTTTCTAAGGATGCAACCGCTTCTCCGAAAGCGACACGAGCCGATGCTCCTACCGGTGCATATTGTTGACGTAACAATTCCTGAGCCTTGACTGACCAAGGCATTAACTCACAATCAAAACAGATCCAATCTGTATTGAAAGTCTCCCAATAGTTGACTTTGTCTATTGCTTCTTTCACCTGTCTCAACAATTCGGTTTCAATTGCGGCATCGTCAAAGAAACGTCTGCCTGTCCGTGTGTAACAGATGCCAAGTGTGTCGTTTGCAACACCAAATCGTTTTTCTGCGGTTTCTGGATCTCGGCAAACGACAACAATAGCGCGTGATCCCATGTGTTTTTCTTCCCAAACGACATTGGATACGCCCTGTCTGCGATAATAAGCGAACGCCTCCGCTGGATGTTCAAGCAAACCAGGTCTGTTTGTCGTTTCGGTTGGGGACATCGTCGGCGGAAGGTATATAAGCCATTTTGGGTTTATGGTAAAACGACTCATCACCTCCAGTGCGGTTATTGTATTCTCTTCACGGATTGTTACGTTGTGATGTAACCGGGTACTGATAACGCGCTTTCCCAGTACATCATCAATGTTTAGGATATCATCAGAGTGCTGCGTTTCGCCAGTACGGAGTCGGGAATCGGGGTGTTTTTGCTTGGGCGTTTCCCCCCCTCCTATAAGAAGTGGTTTAGCCGGTTGATAATACGTTTGGTGTGCGGGGACAGACACGAGTTCTTTTTCAGGGTATCGCAACGCTGTCAGTTTGCCGCCGAAAACACATCCGGTATCGATGTTGATTGTTCGGTTTACCCATTGCGACTCAGCGACCGGTGTGTGTCCATAAACAACCATCGCATCGCCGCGATACTCGTCAGCCCAATTGATCCGAATCGGCAAGCCGAACGCATCGGTTTCCCCAGTGGTTTCTCCATAGAGTGCGAATTCACGCACGCGTCCCGACGCCCTGCCTTGTAATTCCGCCTTCATTCCAGCATGCGCAACAACCAGCTTCCCGTTGTCAAGGACGTAGTGGCTCACCAACCGATTTAGGAATTCCACGATTTGCGTCTTGAATTCGGCTGATTCTCCCTCCAACTGAGAGAGCGATTCCGCCAACCCGTGTGTCGGATTCACATTTTGGTTTCCCTGAAGGGCGTGAACCAGTTTTACGTCATGATTCCCCGGTACGCAGATAGCCGTGCCAGTCTCTTGCATTCCCATGACCAAGCGTAATACTTCAGCGACCTTCGGACCTCGGTCAACAAAATCCCCAACGAAAATCGCTTTCCTGCCTTGCGGTGGCTCAATAACGGTTTCACCGTCTGGCGGCGTTGAGATTTTATAACCGAGTTCTTTGAGTAATTCAACAAGTTCATTGAAACAGCCGTGAACATCACCAATAATGTCAAACGGTCCTTGTTCGTCTGTGCGGTTCGACCACAAGGGCTGTCGCTCCACACGAATGGCTTCAACAACTTCTGGTGTGGACATGACATAGACAAAGCGCTGAAAACCCTCGCGTTTAAGATTGCGCAGTGACCGACGAAGTTGCTGGCTCTGCTGGCGGATGACATGCGGTTTAAAATTACGGTCAGGTCGCGCCTCGTTTCTTTCCTGGCAGAGTTTTGTCGGCATGTTAAAGACAATTGCAACGGTTAAGTAGTGGTATTTGCGCGCCAGTGCCAGCAAAGGCTTCCGTGCTTCAACCTGGACGTTCGTTGCATCAATGACCGTTAATTTCCCCGCAGCGAGCCGTTTGGAGGCGATGAAGCGCAGCACCTCGAATGCATCATTCGTTGCCGTCTGGTCGGTCTCATTGTCTGAAACAAGTCCTCGGCAGAAATCTGATGAAAGAACCTCGGTGGGCTTGAAATGCTCACGAGCAAAGGTGGATTTACCTGACCCTGAGGGTCCAATGAGGAGTACAAGTGAGGGTTCAGGAATTTTCATGTTTCTAATTTTCCTTGCGGTTCGATGAAGTGGGTTTATACATTTACCTGCCTTCCCGTAGAGTCGCCCTCCATTTCATTACGGGCTTGCGGCTTTGGACTTCGAGAAGAATAACAGACACTTCCCTAATTTTCCTTGCGGTTCGGTGAAGTGGGTTTGTGCTTCCACGTGCCTTTCCGTAGACCTGAGGAAATACCCAAGCAAAATCCTCTCACTACGTTTGAGGCTGCGCGCCTTTTTATCCGTTCGGTATCGGATACCACCGCACCAATCTGTGGGAAACCGCATCTACAAGAGAAGTGCGTCCATCCCATTCATCAAACTTTTCGGGTAAAGACTGCCATCTGCGTCGGTGGGCCAACGTCTTCAGCCTCTGGTCCGATTGGGTGAAATGCGACGGTGTAATCGAAGCGTTTAGCAACATCTGCTGCCCAAGATTGAAACTCGCTCCGTGTCCACTCGAAACGGTGGTCTTTATGTCGAAAGAGTCCAGTCTGCAGATTCTCAAATTTCACGTTGTATTCTATGTTAGGTGTGGTCAACACAACAGTCCGAGGGCAAGCAAACTCGAAAAGAGCGCGCTCAAAAGCCGCAAGTCGTGGCAGGTCTAAGTGTTCGATCACCTCTATAACTGCAGCGGCATCGTATCCAACCAAGCGTTTATCCCGATATCCGAGCGATCCTTGGAATAGATGAAGCCGATTTTTCTGCTTCTCGGGTAACCGATCATAATGGAGCCGTTCCTGTGCGATTTTCAGCACGTGATGTGAAACGTCCATTCCGACAATCTCCTCAAACTGCTCCTCAACCAACAATTTACGGAGAAGTTTTCCTTCACCGCACCCTAAATCAAGAACGCGTTTCGCGCCACACTTTTTAAGGGCTTCAGTGACCGTAGTCAAACGGACTTCGTTCAGAGAGATACGTTCTTCAAACTGTTCTTCTTCATGTGCTTGAATTGCCTCGTCAGTCTCTTGAGCATCTTCTTCACGCAATTGGGCAAGTGCCTCACGAGTCAGCTGACGTTGATGTTTCAAGTAGCGACGGACAATAGATTCTTGTTCTGGATGAGCGGCGAGCCAGTTATTCCCATGCTTTAACAGTTTTTCGATCTCCGCATCGCCAACCCAATAGTGCTTCTCATCGTCAAGTACAGGAATCAAAACGTAAAGGTGTGTGAGGAGTTCGCTCAAAGAACAGGTCTTTTCGAGTGTTACCGTAAAATAACGGCTTTCGCCCCAATCCGGAAATCGTGTATTTAGGGGGTGCTGTTCTACCTTAATTGTATAACCGAGCGGCTCGAAAAGTCTCCGCAATAACTTCTCTCCGCCACGACATGGCAGAATGGATAACTTCGCGCTTAGAGGAATCGCAGTCTTCACGAGTTCTGGGCGTTCTTTGCACTTACCGGACAGCGCGGTGCCAAACACTCTCGATATTGCTACACTCAAAAACGATGAAGCGACGTAAGGACGATCACTGACATATTGTGATAGCGCGAAATTTTCTGCAAATTGCCCGTGAGGGCGGCGAATAAGCCCAACCGAATCAACGTCAAGCAGCAGTGCTACCGTGCATTTTTCGGTACGTGCCTCTGGATAAAAGACGTGTGCTTGACCAAAGGAGAGCGTAAAGGATTGGATTCGCGCTGGGTGTTTATGCAACAGATAACCGAGGTCTGTCGCAGGAGAATATGTGGTTGATATCGTCAGAAGCATAGTAATGTTTTAAGAAATACAATGAATCGAAAGAAGGATATTACGCTATCTTACAATAATTTGGAGTCCGCGCCAGTTGAAAAGTTCTAAGTCTGCATACGTCATATTATACCTTCTTTTCTGTATCTCGTCAAGTCTTTTGCAGTACCTCTCCAGAGGCGTTCAGTCCTCAGTCGTCAATCGTCATCTCTTGATAGGCAGTAAGCGGAAACGCGTGAAATTTGTTTTAAACGTTAAAATGCAGTATAATAGCATCAATCTTTCTTACCAAATATCTTCACTACCAAAACATAATAGAAGCCATGCTCGGAGGAGATTGTGAAAATGGCGGATTTTGATTCTCACTCATACGTCCCGACATACCCAGGTCCGAATGCCGATCTGCTTGAGGCGCAAGCGCGCGTCTGTACGGGACCACATCAAACGCGTCCGTTAGGTATAAACGCTTCGGATTTCCCTCAACCAGAGCCACTTCTTGAAACGCTTCTGAAGTCCCTAAGCGGTGAACTCCCAGAATCAGACGCAGCTTCAGAGGCACAGATGGGTGCGTTCTTCGCGGCGATGACGCTCCGCACCTATTTCCCAGAGGCGACCCAATGGAGTCCCGCAGAGCAGGCAGCGTTTCGTAAATACAATTCAGCACTTACAGAACAACTGCCCCCGGAAATCCAATACCTCATAAACCCTGAGCGCGGTTACGTCCCGGAGAATCCGACAGAGGCGATTGTTGTGAACGCGTTAGAAAAGATTCTTCGGGCAAAACATTTAGGTTATACCGAAACCCGTGAAATGTGTAAAGCCATCCTCAGCGACGATGTGCAACCCGCTTTCAAAGGTGCTGCGCTTATCGGGCAAAGGATGAATCGCGAAACCTATCAGGAGGTGCGAGGTTATCTTGATGCGTTTTTCGGACCGGAAGAGGTCGAACCGATCGATGTTGCAACGTTAACGCATTTTGGGCAACCCTATGACGGCGCGACGCGTTATTTTCGTCCGACTTTGTTCGTCGCGGCAGTGCGTGCGGCACTCGGCGAAGCATCACTCCTCCACAGTGTGGATGCAATGCCCCCCAAAAGTGGTGTAACAGAGGAAACTATCCTGAAAGCACTCGGCGCGAACACGCAACTATCACTTACCCAGACAGCTTCACTGATTACAGATGAATCGGTGGGTTTCGGGTATATCAGCCAGCGCGAGTATTGTCCCGCCGCCTATAACTTACGCGAACTACGGGTGCACATCAAGAAACGTCCGCCGTGGGCAGCGACTGAGAAAGCGCAACAGTTATTTTCGGCACGAGAGGCAAACTACATGGTGCTCGGCTATTATCACATCGGTTACGAGAAACCCCTCCTCCAATTGGCATGGGAGCGCGGATTTGATGCCGCGATTGCTGTGAAAGGAGAGGAAGGAACAAGCCATTACGCGCTTCGACTTGGGAAGCCTTCTACGAGTGATAGGATGGCAATCAACTACTCTCAAGGCTTCCATCGTGTAAAAGGTGCCCGTGAAGATTTCGCGCTGGATATAGACCCGGAGATTTATGGATTTGACTATACGAGAAGTCCACGTCCAGAGGTTGTAAGCGCGGCGGCATTTGCGGAAGCCGGTGTGGCGGCATTATCGGGTGAAAAAGGGCATATCTACGACAGGATTCTTCTAAACACAGCGATGGTAGATTACCTGTTGGGAATTTGTCCAGAACCTAAAGATGCGATCACCAGTGCACAGTCGGTGATGGACGATGGAAGCGCGTTGAAGCATCTGCAGGCGTATGTAGCCGCCAGCAATCAGTAGCAGAGGTTCTTCGTTAATTCAAAGTATCTTCCGCTAACAAGCGAAGGTCAACTTATCTGTTTACGGCACGCGGCGCGTGCCTACTACTTTCAAGCACACCCTTTCATTAAATGTAGCCTGTTGAGCCATCGGGTCGGACGGGACAAGTGCGTTGCCAATGGATGTATTCATTGTCGGTGATTGCGGATTCATTCACCTCTACACCCAAGCCCGGACGGTCTCGTAATTCCAAATACCCGTCTTTTGGCATATAAGGTTCGTCTACCCACGCGTTCCACTCCGTCTCGGTGGGTAGAAGATACTCGAGGATTTTGAAATTCGGGGTTGCGGCGGCGAAGTGGACATTAACTGCTGTTGCGAGCGGTCCCATCGGGTTGTGCGGTGCGACACTGACGTAGTGTGCTTCAGCAATTGCGGCGATCTTTCGCATCTCGAGTAGCCCCCCACAAACACAAATGTCCGGCTGAATGATGTCCGCACCCTGCGCCGCAATAACATCCAAGAACTCAAAGCGCGTATAGAGAGATTCCCCAGTCGCGAGTGGCACTTGCATCTGAGCGCGTAGACGTGCCCATGCAGGCATGTGTTCGGGTCGGAGCGGTTCCTCATAGAAATAGGGATCGTAGGGCGCGAGGGCATTTGCGAGTTGAAGGGCGCGAATCGGCTCGAAGATTTTGGCGTGCGGATCGAAGGCGAACTCCCATTCCGTGGGTGTGTTATCCCGAATTTGCTCAAAATAGGTGGCGGCTGCATCGCAGACGCGTCCCCAGCGATCTGCATCAGGATCGAGTTGGTAAGGACTCGTCTTGAAAGCGGTGAATCCCCAGTCCTCATGGAGTTTGTGTGCTTGATCGGCGGCTTCAATGCCATCTCTGCCACCGATACCACGGTAGACGCGGATGCGGTCGCGAGCGTGTCCACCGAGGAGCATATATACCGGTAAGCCTGCCGCTTTCCCGCTGATGTCCCACAAGGCGTGATCAACAGCCGAAATGACAGCGAGTCCAGCACCACCGGGCGGGAAACGGAACTGCTGATGCAGTTTCATCATGATATACTCAATCCGCCTCGGGTCGTCCCCTTGAATCATCTCGAAGATGTAGTCCGCAATCGGCTCAACAGAAAGGTCAGGACCTGTAGAATAGGCTTCACCCCATCCATAGAGTCCTTCGTCTGTTTCGACTTTGATGAGACCGCGAGGTCGATTGCCAAATCGCGCCATAAAGGTTTTGATCGCTGTGATTTTCATTTTTTAACTATGACCTCCACTTGAAATAATCATCAGCACGGATTTCTTGGAAAAATCCTTTCAGTCGTCAGGCATCAGTAAAATAAAGAGGACTATTAGCCTTCTCATATCTCTTGTTACCAACTGCTGACTGCTGATCGCTGATAACTCCTTTTTACCATGGATGTGTGCGAAA
>JAPOOP010000471.1 GCA_026713385.1 Candidatus Poribacteria bacterium
CAAAGAATCCGTTATCCGGCAATACGATCACGGTGTACAAGGCGGTATGGTTATCAACCCGCTTGTCGGTGTAGAAAACGATGGACCGAGCGACGCATGTGTCACAACTCCCGTCTTAGGCAGTCGAACAGGTGTAATCGTCGCGAATGGCATCAATCCGAAATATAGCGACGTGGATCCGTATCTCAGCGCAGCAGCAGCGATTGACGAGGCATTACGGAATATCATCGCCGTCGGAGGGACATTAGAAAAGACAGCGTTACTGGACAATTTCTGTTGGGGAAACCCGGACAAACCCGATCGGCTCGGTGAACTCGTCCGTGCGGCGAGAGCGTGTTATGACATCGCGACTGCTTACGGCACCCCCTTTATTTCCGGTAAAGACAGCCTCTACAACGAATACCGGGACACTACAACAGGTGAACAACGCGCGATTCCATCGACACTCCTTATATCCGCTATCTGCGTTATGCCCGATATTCAAAACGCCGTTACAATGGACGTGAAAACGCCGGGCAATCTCATTTATGCCGTCGGCAACACCTACGCTGAATTAGGCGGTTCGCACTACTTCAACATCCACGGGTTCATCGGAAACACTGCCCCTGCCATTCGTCCAAGTGAAGGAAAATTGACGATGGAACGTCTCAGCACTGCCATCAACAGTGGATTGGTGCGCTCGTGCCATGACTGTTCTGAAGGTGGGATCGGTGTGGCGGCAGCTGAAATGGCGTTTTCCGGTGGGTACGGGATGTCCCTGAGTCTTGACAGTATCCCTACAGGCGAAGTAATCGATGCTGACGATTTCCTCCTGTTTTCAGAATCAAATAGCCGTTTTCTCGTAGAGGTTGAACCGCAACACCAACGTGCCTACGAAAACCACATGGCGGGAATACCGATCGGCTGTCTTGGCACTGTTTCAGACACACCCGAATTTGTTATCAAAGGAAAGAATGGACGCTCGATAGTCGAAGCGTCAATTGAGAATCTCAAATCTGCCTGGCAGGATTTTTAATTATGTACGTCTGGGCTGCTGCGTCCGTTGTCCTTGCAGGTTTTTGGTCACGTCGCAACTGGATTTGGAACCATGCCCTACAAGAAAACAAGTCTGAAACGAAGTGGAGTGCAGATATACGGAAAAAACGCTTGAAGCCTCCAACTGACCTGACCGAACCGCAAGGAAAATTAAAAATATGAAACCAAAGGTACTCATTTTACGAACAGCAGGCACGAACTGCGATGCGGAAACGGATATGGCGTTCCAATTCGCAGGTGCAGAGACAGCGTTAGTCCATATCCAACATCTCATATCAGACAAAGTTAACCTTGCCGACTATCAAATTCTCGCGATTCCCGGAGGATTCTCCTACGGCGATGACATTGCGGCGGGTATCCTATTGGCGGTCGAGATGAAACACAAACTGACGAACGCGCTGAATCGATTTGTCGAAGATGGCAAGTTAATAATTGGCATCTGCAATGGGTTTCAAGTGCTTGTGCGAACAGGCTTACTGCCCGGGAACGATACCTCAGAGATGGCGCAGCAGGCGACGTTAGCGATGAATACCTCAGCAAAATTCGAGTGTCGGTGGGTGGATTTGGAAACACAAGAGAGTCCATGTGTCTTTACAAAAGAGGTCAAAGCGCGTGTTTATCTCCCCGTCGCACACGCCGAAGGTAGATTTACTGCGCCAGCAAATGTACTGTCAGAATTAGAAGGGAACAATCAGGTCGTATTTCGGTACGCCGAGAGTAGATACCCCAACAATCCGAACGGTTCCGATAGCAATATCGCCGGAATCTGCGATGCAACAGGCAAAATTTTCGGATTAATGCCTCACCCAGAACGGTTTCTGACGAAATGGAATCATCCACGTTGGACACGGAAACCTGTTAAAACCGAAGAGACCTGTTCTGAAGAAGGCGACGGATTGGTTATCTTCAAAAATGCGGTTGATTACGTCAAAGCGAATCTCCTGTAGGAACGAACTGTGCTTTCACTTTTCACCTTTATCCACTTTCTCTCATAATCTCCAAGTAACTACTGAATTAAGCGGTAACCCGTTTTTGACACCGAAAAAACGGAGCGAAACCCTAACAGTAAAAAAATGCAAGATAAGTTATCACGTCGCTTACTCCCATTTTATATGAAATTGCCTGTTTTTTGGGCGTTTATAGTGCTTTCGGTGTTAGGTCAGCTGCTTTGGGTAGTCGTCATTTCACAGGACGTACGGATCGATCTTCGGTGGTCAAGTTTCGGCTACGGCTTAGGGATCGGTCTCGGTTTTATGCAGGGGAAATGGACATCTCGTCTGTGGGATCAATCGTATCTACAGGTTTTAAGGCGGCAGATCACCTTCTGGGAAGCAAAAGGTGCGAAACTCCTGACCTTTTACACCTGCTCGGCTCTCGGTCTACCGATCCTCTGCACGATCCTCCTTCGATCCCTTGACACATTGGTAGGCATTCAATCCTATGTTTTCGGTTTTATCGGCGCGATGAATGTGGCGTTGCTGTTATGGGTACGGCGCATGCCGAAGTAGTATAAATGGAATAAGAAAAACCTCAGAAATGCTGTCATCCGATGAGTGTTGATTCTTGAAATACTTCCGATACCTTCGGAGATTTCTCACTTAAACCCCCGAAAATATGAAACTTGATAGAAACCAAGAAAAAGCCGTAAACCATATTACAGGTCCCGCTATCGTCATCGCAGGACCCGGCAGCGGTAAAACAACAGTCGTAACCGCACGGATTCTGAACCTCATCCAGACGCACAACATCCCACCCTCACAAATCCTCGCTATTGCCTTTAATAGAAAAGCCGTTGAAGAAATGGAAACGCGCATCTTGCGAGAACTGATGTCGTCACAATCCACTGATAAAAATGAAACGCACAAAAAGCCGGAAATTCGGACACTTCATGCTTTCGGTAAGGACATTATCACTGAAAACTATGGACGCGCAGGATTTAATCAAGAACCTGAGATCTGGACCGGGCAGATAGACGAAATCATCGCACAGGAACGGACGCAGATTGAACGAGAAATGTCCAATGCCTCAGTTGACCTCTATAAAATAGAGAGCAAAAGTACCGGCAGATGCTATATCGGACAAACGACAAACCCAGAACGACGACGGAAGGAACACTTCGACCACTCGTCAAATGACAGACTTCGACAAGCGATCCGATCCGAAGGAGCATCCCAATTCAGCTTTGAGGTGCTTGAACGCGTTTCCGGACGAGAGGCAAATCGTCGCGAAGCACACTGGATTGCGTTCTACAGTAAGCGAGCAAGTGTGTTTAATCGTGCCGATCCGTTGCGGGTACAGTATAGCAACCAGATCATCCTCGAAATGTTCTGTCAGCATTTTGAGATTCCATACAAAGAACACCTCGATAGAGACCCTGACTTCGAGAATCTTCGCGATCGCTTTAACAACATAAAAGAGACCGTTATGCGAGCGAAACGGCAGGTTACCACAGGACTGTTCGACCCAACGACGCTTGATGACCCTGTAGCGAAAACTTTTGCCGTAAAATATGAAATGCTCAAAACCGAGGCAAACGCCGTTGATTTCGAGGATATGGTTATCCACGCCGCGAACCTGCTTGAAACGTGTCCAGATCTCCGCCAAACTTATCGCGACACATATCCGTATCTGCTCGTAGATGAATTCCAAGACATTGCGCCAGCCGATTTCCGACTGATAAAACTCTTATCCGAAAATCTTTTTGCCGTCGGCGATGACGACCAAGCGATTTACGGGTTTCGCGGCGGTGATTCCGAAATTATGCAGGAATTTACCGCTCGTCAGGATATGGTAAAATATGAAATTACGCGAAACTATCGCTCCACATCAACAATTGTTGAACACGCAAGAGCCTTGATTGAGCGAAACGAGCCGCGCATCAGCAAAAACCTTCGCGCCCATAATCCGCTACAGCAGGACATAAAAATCGTCGAGACGACGACTGAAACTGTAGAAATCATCCTACGCCGTGAATTGAAATCATCTCA
>JAPOOP010000666.1 GCA_026713385.1 Candidatus Poribacteria bacterium
TTTTCAGCGTTAAAACGTTGGGCAGCGATCATCTCGGCAACACACTGCCCAAGTCCGAGTTTAGGATCGTCTTTCTTTGTTTCAACAAGAACGATAATGGGTGCCTCTAAAAAAAGCTGTCCTGGTGACAGGCTCACTAAAAAACCGCAGGTACTCACCAATCCACTCTCAAGGTCAACACTGAAATCGACTCGAGAAAAGAAACTGATCCGGTTGTTGAACTTCTCCCGGAGTTCAACCAGTACATCCGCCACAATGAGTTCAGAACGTGCTTTCTCGGTACCGATAGCGGCTGCCAAGTGAACCTTTTTCGCCAATCCTGTTGTGGGATAGTCACTTGGAGTGATCGGCTCTATCTTAGAAAAGGTACCTGCAGATTCAACCTTTTCCAGTTGAAACACCGCTAACGCTGATTCCAGCGTGAAGTTACTATAACTCATGATTGCAAAACCTTTTACAATACACTGCCGAGAAAAAAACAAGATTTTATTACTTCTCTAACATCCCGAAGCAATAAAATCTACAACAATAATGGGCAATTGTTCGTTCAGGCATAACAGCCCGAACGAACAATTGCCCGAAATCGAGTTATTTAAATTGAGCTCGATAGAGTAGCAATTTGCATGCTCATGTGGTGGATCTTACCACCGGGCGAGAAAACGCCTGTTGTTATTTCACTGGCGGGCATTCTGTGAATTTGTTCCCAAGAGGACAAGTTATCAAGGCTGCCATGCTTGATTTAGAGTTTGTTGATAGACTCTAAAACAGCATGAAAGTCTTGGATCTTGTTTGATATACTCTGCATTTTTTAGATGCCTCTAACAAGTTATTAATATCCTTTGGTGGAGCCTCAACTATTTCAGACGTTATTTTTTTTATTTCTTCAATATAGCGTGGTAAAAGTTGGGACTCTACTTGTTTTCGCAAATTACAATTTTCCTGTTCTTCTGGAGACCCATCAAAGGTTCGGAAGTATTCTTCACATCCTATCTAATCGCCTCCTTTATACTTTATAGGACAAACTATCAAGACTTAAGAATGCTCATAATCTCTTTCAATATGCTAAAACTATTATAGTGTAACTGGGGGCACTGTGACCAGTTCATTTTTAGGGTTTCACGCAAGAAAGCCTGCTGAAGTAAAGCGGGGCATGTAGTGAGAGGTTGTCCCAAGCACGACAAATGAAGTATTAACCAAAAAACACAAAGAAAAGCAAAAGCAAAAGTTCTATTACTATAAATAGAGCCACATATTTGGCATATCTCAATAACATGAGACGCTCCTTGTTCGGTCATAGATATAGCCTCGTTGATAAGTTGCCTGTCTAATTCTAACATTCAGAAACGTCCCGTTTCTTATCGCCAATCAAAAACTGTCGATGTTAGTTAGTCGTTTTCAGTTCTAAATCTAAATGGTGGGAAAGGGGGTAATTCTGGGTATATCTCCGACAAATTCCAAGTTAGTTTATCGCCGTTCTCAAACTCAATCCTTATACCTATTTCACGTGATGTTATAGGCACTTCTTTCGATGTTCTATCGTCATTTGGAATATATTTGAAATAAACTGGCAATGATGCTCTATAAAACCACTTACGAGGACAACTATCTTTATTTGTGTGGGCTTTTCTAAAAGGGCGGTTTATAGGCTCTGGAGGCTGATTATCCCATAGCGGAGAATGAAACCTAAACGGTTCGCCTGTATTCCAGTTAAATATCTCTATTCTATGAGGCGCAATATAATCTTTTATTTCTACTATATCACGCTCAAGCATACACATACGCTCTGGGTCAAAAATATAGATAGGTATTTGCATCATAGTCGGACGACCAATTTTGATATAGTTTTTAGTATCCCAACCATTCCAACCTTTATCAACAGATGGGTCATAACCGTAGGTTATACATACATCTCCACCCATTTGGACTTCAAAAAATGGTAGAGAGTTTATCTGTTCGCAATTGTAAATCTCTACATCTTCTTTGCGAACTATCGCGTTTAGAGTCACCTCATATCCTACAGGAGGCGGGCCGTATCCCGCAGGTTCAATACTAATAGGTTCTTCATTGGTTAGTTCGTTGATTAGAACAGGATTTAACATATTGCCTGTCTCATCGCAACCTATAAAAACAGCAAAAACCGCTATCAGTATCAAGGCAAAAAACTTTTTCACGATAGTCCTCCTTCAAATTAATAGGTCAAAAAAATTGACGATTTTCGTGTCGCCATTACTGGAATGCTCATTTTTCAACTTCTGACTTTGTGTCGCCGTTTGATTTCTTCGATGGTCATTTCTTCATCAGTTTCAGTGTTGCCGTGAGAGAGTCTGATTTTACCAGACTTCCACGGTGCTTGCTCTAAAATTCCTTCAGGGTATTCATTTTCAAGGTATTGCAGATATTCCATTTCTTCTCTTAAATCATCTGCAGACCTCGTCTCTAAATGCCCAATCTCTTGCAAGTCTTGTTTCAGAGACTTTATTGATTGACGTATTTCCTTTTTCCATCTTTCTGGATCCTATCCTCCGCCATCTGCATCTACGAACAGACCTGTAGCCAACTTGTCTGACCTGTTTACCACGTAGACGATACCGTCAATTTCTCTATGCATTACATGCCTGCATTTCACAACTCCATCTTTTGCTTCAAGTTGCACAACAGGCTTTTCAAGTTTATTCAGATTGAAATTACCAATTTTGGGTTTGCTCATTTTACACCTCTTTACCTTTCATAATCTCGTAGCCTTGTAGGACTTGCGACATTCTTTTAGACTCACAGAACGAGTCGCGCGATGACGGAATAAACACAGCATAACATTTACCAGTGCCCTGATGATACTTGTGCAGTTTTCTGATTTGTTCTGAATCGATGGCAGACTTTATGCGTCCAACCACTTTGCTGTTAGGACTTACATCTGAAAACTCCAACACACCAGACGCATCTATAATTTCCTCATCAGACAGATAACCGTACACTTCAATCAGATACCATTCTATACTTTCTTGACAAAATGGCAAAATCTTTAGCAAGTGGAAAATATCATGCTATGAATTGTTAACCGAGATGATGATAGGCTTATGCCCGAATATCTCCCGAAGAAGACCATCATAACAGATTCTGGGGCTGAGACTGCCTGCCGTATCATAGTCGATCCTTGCAGCAGCATGTTGTCCTAACTCAGCGTTTATCTGTCCGCGGTAGTAGTAGCCGAACGGATCCTCTGGATTTTGTCTGATGGTCTTTTCATAGAGAGCAAGTTTGAGGTGGGGTGAGTCTTTTTTATAACTGGGGTCAAGGCGATTTACCTCGTCAAAATCGGCAATAGCAGCATCCCGTAATTCTTGTTCATACTTCGCTAGTCCGCGATAGTAATAGGCTTTTGCAAAATCAGGTTTGAGGGCAATCGCCTCGTCAAAATCAGCGATCGCAGTATCATGTCGTTCCAATTTGTATTGCGCCAATCCCCGATTGAAGTAAGCACTGACATTATCCAAGGTAAATCGGAGGACCATATCGTAGTCGGTAATCACAGACTCATATTGTCGAAGGGCGTACTTCGCCAATCCCCGATTGAAGTAAGAATTGACATCATCAGGTTTTAAACGGAGTGCGTTGTCGTAATCATAAATTGCAGCTTTATATCCCTTCAGTTCGTACTTCGCTTTTCCTCGACGGTAGTAAGCTTCAGCAAAATCTGATTTTAGGCGGATAGCATTGTTATAGTGAATAATAGCGTCTTTATACTGCTTCTGATTGGATTTTTTATTTCCTAGTCGAAATTCACGTTTCACCGACCTATTTATTCTTTGTGCCTCTTTCCCTTCAAGGAGTGCCCGCTGACTTTCATTCACTAACGACGCGTTTTCATTTAAATATTTTAGTTGTTCATCAATTTCTTGGTCATCTGGAAGAAACCCTCGGAGATCGGTTTGCCCTTCTTTGTCCTTCAAGAGGGAATGACAATTTCCGCAAAGTGTGACTCCGTTCGGAGGATAATCCCGTTCATAAGGATATTTGTCTTTAGGCAAAATGTGATGGACATGCAAATTTTTATTATACCCACATCGACGACAAACGTAACTATCACGTTTTTTTATCTCATTCTTCCACTGCCGATCACTCATCAGTAACTCCACTCTTTTCGTTAGATGGCATAAGATTAATTATTTTACGGGCTGGATAAGGATTCGGGGTTCAGTTCTCTTGAAAGAGGGGCCTGCTGTAGGCAGTCGTTAGCGGTTTTGTTAGTTTCTGTGCCACAAGTGCGTAAAGGCTTATCCCGGATTTGGCTGCCTCGTCTGCCAAAACATGATAAAGTTAGCATCAATCGGGACATTGAGTGGGCCTTCGTAACCTTTGCGCGAGGGTGCTTGTGGCAAAGGTTCGCCATCCACTTGATAACATTCCTTCATCAATTCCCAAGCGGTTTTCAATTCAGCTAGTGCCTCGGAGGGTGTCGCGCCGAAAGCAGAAACATTGGGAAGTTCCACGAGATGTGCCAGATAATCGCCATCTTCATCAAAAAATACATTAATCATGAATCCGTCGAAATCGTCATGGGTATTTTTCACCTCTTTAACCTCCTGAAATAATCACCACGATGACAACAAAAACAATAACAGTAAATACACCAGCCCAGAACCCTGACCAGAATCCTTCACTCCGTTTCTCATTTAGCAGTTTTTGCCAATTCGCTTGCAGATCTGATTCTCTTTTTTTGAAATCTGCTTGCAAGTTCACTTCTTTATCTTTGTATTGATTAGTTAATCTTTGTTCAACACGCTGAGAATGTAATTCTATTGCTTGTTCAATCCGCCTTTTTGCTTCCTTTTCTTTATCTGCTTCAGCATTTTCTTGACTGCCAATTTGTGCTTCAAACTTTTGCTGAGAAATAAGTCGAAAGTCGTTACGTCCATAATTTTCATAATATTGCCATTTATCTGCGGATAGGCTTGCGGCAAATATACCGAAACGCGTGTCTGTTGCACACAAGTAAGACTGCAGTTGCTCAATACCATCTCCTGTTTTTCCTACAGTTTTACACTCAACAACGACGATTAAACGATTTGGTTGGGCTTCAAAAAAGGGTAATTTTAACAACACAACATCAGCTCTACAGTTGAAACTACCTATTTGAATTTTATGCTCAGTCTTAATTGAATAGAAATTGGTAGAGCGGATTTGATCCCGTTGGGAGTTTAAGCGGGAAGATTTCTGTCGGAGTTGCTGACCTATATACACACTTGCAGGCACCTTTGTACCATCTGGCATTCGGACAACGGGTTCAGGGGGGACCGATAGTTCCTGTCGGAGTTGATCCAAATATTCACAGACTCTTTTAACGACAAACTTTTCCATAAAACCCAGAACAATAATGTGGGATTATTCGTTCAGGCATAGCAGCCCGAACGAACAATTGCCCAAAATCAAGTCATTTAAATCAATCCGCTTTCCGAGAGCGTGTTGCGTAAGGACTCAAGGTTTGCCGGGACCATCGGTACGAGAGGCAACCGCAATTTCCCATTGAGTTTCCCCATCAGTTGGAGTGCGGTTTTCGCAGGAATCGGGTTCGTCTCAATAAAGAGATCCACCGCCAGCGGCAACGTTTTATAGTGGAGTTTGCGGGCAAGTTCAAGATTTCCGGCGTGGAAAGCGTTGCACATCTCGGCGACATCTGCCGGGGCAACGTTCGCCACAACTGAGATTACGCCTTTACCCCCGACCGCAAGTATCGGCAAAGTGTTCACATCGTCCCCCGAAAGCACAACGAAATCATCAGGACACAAATCGACAACCTCACTGGCGCGTTTGAGTTCACCCGTCGCTTCCTTGAGCGCGACTATGTTCGGATGTTCGGCAAGCCGGGCAATCGTGGGTGAAAGGATGTCGGTCCCGCAACGTCCCGGAACGTTATAGACGACAATCGGGATGTCCACGGTGTCAGCGATTTTCATATAATGGGCATACAAACCCTCTTGGGTAGGCTTGTTATAATAGGGGGTAACAATCAGAGCGGCATCCGCACCGGCATCTTTGGCGTGTTGCGTCGCCCGCAAGGTGCGCGTTGTTGAGTTGGACCCCGTACCCGCGATAATAGGTACCTGTCCATTTACGGTTTCAACGGTGAGCTCAATTACCCTATCATGTTCAGTCTCAGACAGCGCAGGGGATTCACCTGTTGTGCCACACGGGACGATGCCGTGTGTGCCGCCATCAAGCTGAAGTTGAATCAGTTCCTTGAGTTTCGCTTCGTCGAGCGATTCATCGTCCTTAAAGGGTGTGACGAGTGCAACATAAGAGCCTTGAAACATGTAAATCCTCCTTGTTGGCAACGGCACACGGCGTGTGCCTGCTACTTTTAATAATTCCATGCGTCTGTTGTGAGTTCACCGACGAAGATAACACGAGCATCGCCTTCAAGATAAACATTTCGAGCTTCACCGTTCTCCACATCGAAATGAATCTTCAATTCAACCCCACTCGCCGTTTTCACAGCAACAGGAGATTCTACTTTTCCTAATGTCGCAGCAACAATAGCAGAAGCGATTGACCCGGTGCCACACGCGAGCGTTTCATCTTCAACACCGCGCTCATACGTCCGGATATCAATCAACCCTGGCGACTGGATGCGGATAAAATTGGCGTTCGTGCCGGCGGGTTTGAAATCGTCATGATAACGCGTCTGCTGTCCTAAGTCAAAGACATCCGTTTCTTCCAAATCCTCGACGAAGAAGACAACGTGAGGCACCCCGCTATTCACGAATCCGACCGTATGCATTCCATCTCCCAATTGAAGTGGAACATTGAGCCGGATATCCGTAGGATCACTCATGCGTACTTTAACGCTCTGACCGACTATTTCGGATTCATAAATCCCAGCGTTCGTCAGAAATCGCATCTGCTCAGACGCTATGCCGTTCAGATAGGCGAATTTGGAGATACATCGTGCGCCGTTTCCACAGGTTTCCACCTCACCGCCATCGGCATTGAAGTAGCGCATGCGAAAGTCGACACCGTCCGCCTTTTCGACGAGGAGAACCCCATCAGCCCCGACCGACATACGGCGTTGGCAGAGTTTTTTCACAAAATCTGTATCGGTGCTATCAACGATTCCCGCCAGATTATTGATAATGACGAAGTCATTGCCTGCACCACTGAGTTTCATAAAGGGTATTTTATCCATTTCAGGTCCTTTACTGCGGAGATATTGTTTGGTTATATGATAATATTATTCGGCTTTCGAGTCAAGCGTTTTTTGGAAACTTCTTAGGGGAATTTAGTTCTTTTGTAGGAAGGATCTCCGAATCCCGATTCCGTGCTATGCAGCAGCCAACATCAGCGCATGCGCGCGGAGTTCTGCCACAATGTCCAAAACACCGTCGTAACTATCGCAGGTAACGAGGCGATAGCGAAAGGGCTTAACATGTGGAATGCCCTTAAAATAGTTGCTATAGTGTCGGCGCATTTCAAGGAGACCGAGTTTTAATCCTTTCCACTTGATGGAGAAATCAAGGTGTTTTCTAAAAACAGCAATCCGTTCATCTATCGAAGGCGGTGGGAGCAATTCACCGGTTGCGAAATAGTGTTTTATCTCGTTGAAAATCCATGGGTAACCGATCGCAGCGCGCCCAATCATAATACCGTCAACACCATACTGTTGCCGCATGTGCGCTGCCTTTTGCGGACTATCGACATCACCGTTGCCAAAGACAGGAATCGTCATGCGTGGGTTGTCTTTGATTCTACCAATGAGTGTCCAGTCGGCCTCCCCCTTATACATCTGTCGCCGGGTTCTGCCGTGAATAGCAATCGCGCGAATCCCCACATCCTGCAGCCGCTCTGCGACTTCAACGACGTACTTCGTTTTATCATCCCAACCGAGCCGAGTTTTGACGGTCACAGGTAGATCCGTGGTTTTCACCATTTCGGCAGTCATTTTCACCATTTTGGGGATGTCTTGCAGAATCCCCGCACCCGCCCCTTTACAGGTAACCTTCTTAACGGGACAGCCATAGTTGATGTCAATAATGTCGGGTCGGACCTTTTCAGTGATTTCGACAGAAGCGCGCATGGAATCAATGTTGTGCCCAAAAATTTGGATACCGATAGGTCTCTCCACCTCAAAAATGTCTAACTTTGCGACACTCGGTGCGGCATCGCGGATGAGTGCTTCGGAAGAGATGAATTCCGTGTACATGAGATCCGCACCGTTCTCTTTGCAGACGGCGCGAAAAGGTGGATCGCTCACATCTTCCATCGGTGCGAGCAACAGTGGGAAATTAGGAATGTTAAGATTGCCAATTGTTATCATGGTATTTTATTTGTGAAATAATTTTATAGAAGATTTAGTTATTAGATTCTCCGGATGTATTCATCGTGTTTGCCGATCCAAAACCAGACAAGTGTGCCATTTTCTTCACGTGCCAAAGCGCGATAATTTCTGCTAATTCGCACAGACCACCGAGTTCGACCGACCCTTTTAAAATTTAAGGATGGATGTTCAGGATCTTGTTTCAGTAAAGCAAAATTCTTATCTGCGCGCTGTTGAATGTCTCGCGGCAACCTGTGATAACATGCCCAAAACGCTTGATTCGTTTTATAAATCTTTGCACCTACCTGCCCGCAAATCCTCAAGAACGTTCCCCTCAAGTTTGTCGAGTTTACCTGTTTTAGCATCCTCTTCCAATTGTCTATCCCAGGCTTCCCAGTCGGCTTCTAAAGTTTCATAAAGCGTATTCTCAAGGGTTTTCAGCAATGCTTCTTGCGTTCTGTCCTCACACTTCACCTTCGGATGTTCTTGTATCCAGCCTATCCATCCGTCACCGTTTTTTTGGATGTGGGCGGTATAGGTTGTCTCGTATTCTGAATCGTAGATTTCGACGGTCTGAATTTTTTCCATGTGGACCTCCTTACATTAAAGTTTCTCAATTTACAGTTATTATACCGCGTAAATGCCCTATTGTCAAGAAGATTAGAAACGGAAAGGGTGTATAAATATTTCGTTGAAGTTGAATACAAATGTCACCCCTACGGGGTTTAACTTTGGTAAGGAACGATACTTCTACAGAGATGTCACCCCTACAGGGTTGAAGAAATAACTAAAACTTTACACACCCAAACGGAAATGGACGTTTGACATTTTTCTACTTTCATGATAAATATAAAGACAGATAAACTGCAGGACGTTATCCATTCACGCCAATTCCAATAGCGAGGTATTTTCTATGAGATGTATTTTTGTAGGGATCGAATATGCAGGAAAATCAACATTGGTAGACCTGATGACCAGCTATTACCAACACCGGAAATTGAGGGTTCACGTTGACGATCACTTTACCATTCCGGATTCAACGCTCAGTCCAGAATCGAGAGCGGCGTATATACATTTTCCAGAGGATGTGAAGGAACGGATGCAGCGGATGCAGCTTCAGTATCACGTTGAAGTGATAAAAAACTATCCGAACACCCTCATTGCCGGATGGCACATTGAGGAGTTTGTCTACTCATCCTTCTATGGAGACGACCCAGAAAGCACATATTACTCGAAATATCACATCAACGCACAGCGCGGCTATGAAACACAGGTGATTGAAGCACGATTGCCAGATGTGGTGATGATCCACGTCACTGCCAGCGATGATGCGATTAAGGAACGGATGGCAACAGACCCACACGAATATCAGATTATCAGGGAAGCCGACATCCCAACGCTCAACCGTCTTTTTCAGGAAGAGATTGACAAATCTCTGTTTAGCCAGAGTGGGCGTAAAATTGTGTTGGATACAACAGATAAGACCCCGTCTGAATCGCTTGATGAACTGCTTCTACTTTCCGAACCTTTGATTACGTTCGGCGAGCTTGCTGTCCGCGCAATGGATGTGCCAGATTCCGATTATCAGGTGCAATATGAAAATGGTGTTCGGAAGATCATACCGGGATAGGAAAAGGCGGGGTGAGTAACCCCGCCATAAGGGTTGTGGAGTTATCTGCTCAAAGGATGCTCGCGGTTTGCGATTGGGAAGGGGACGCGTCCTCCTGACAGTTGAGACTCGTAGGCACCGAGGATCATTTCCAAGGCTGCAAGAGCGTCTGCCGCCGCGGAGATCGGCTTCCGATCATTCTCAATCGCATCAATCAGATCGCGAATCGCGAGTTCATTACCGCTGGAGAAAGGCGTTTGGTCTAAGTCGATTGTCTCCCACTCCTGATCCGGATTTGAAGGAAGTAAGACCGGATAGGGATAAACCATGAGGCGGTTTGCAACGTCACCTCGGAGCGAGAAAATACCTTCGCTACCGACGATTTCCATGCCGTATCTTCCGGAGCCAGCCTGATCTCTCCGGGATTCAAAAAAACCAGAGACACCGTTTTTGAAAGAGAAGTAACTGTTGATGGAATCACCCGCGACGGGTCCAACAGGTTCTGTGGGTTTATGGTCGTCCCCGTATGCGATCTCTTTGCCGTTCGTTGTGACATGAGACTGCATCCAGGCAACATCGCCGACAAAGAAACGCATCATGTTAAAAATGTGGGTGCCGAGAACAATCATATCTTCACCGCCACCGCGATGGTCCTGCTTACCGCTGGCATGGATGGCTTGGATGGTGCCGATTTTCCCATCGTCGAGCATCTGTTTGATTGCATGTGTCGCCGGAAGATAGACCGCCTGATGCGCCACAGCGACCTTTAGCCCGCGCGCTTCTGCTGCCTCAACGATTATATCACCATCGGCGAGCGTACTCGTCATAGGCTTCTCGCTATAGACGCTGCATCCTGCCTCAAGGCATGCAGTCGTCATAGCAACGTGCTCCGATGTCCATCGGGGGCAGACACTCACAATATCAAGATCCTCTTTCTCAAGCATATCTCGATAATCGGCGTAACTGCGTAAGGCACCTGCCTCTGTTGCTGCCTTTTCTCGACCCTCTTCGTTCGGATCAGAGACGGCGATAAATTCAACGTTCTCTATATTTTTATACGGGGTGTGAAGTCCGTGTCCGAAGTTACCAGCACCAGTATGACCGATTGCCGCGGCACGATATGTTTTCTGACTCATTTTCTCTCCATTTCTGTGTTGTGATTAGTATCCCTTCTGTTTGTCAACGACGTTGACTAAGGGTTCACCCTTTACGTAACGGTGGAGGTTATCTATAAAAAGTTGCATGGCACGTCTCCGAACGTGCTGCGAGGAACCGGCACTGTGTGAGGTTAGAATCACATTCTGCTGTTCCCACAGCGGGTTTTCCGGTGGACACGGTTCTGTGTAAGTTACGTCCAGTCCCGCACCGGCTAATTTCCCACTCTGAAGCGCGGTTACCAGTGCCGTTTCGTCAATAATCTTACCACGACTGACATTCACGAGGTAACTCGCATCAGGCATCTGATTAAATTGCGCATCTGATAGGAGTTTATGTGTTTCAGGGGTACTCGGACAGCATACCATGAGGACGTTGGACTTCGCCAAGAACTCCATCAACCCATCCAAACGAAAGAATTCTGATATGGTATCGGGTTTATCGATTGGCTCTACGTCAGCGGCAATGACATTAAATTCAAACACCTGTGCGCGTGCCGCAATTGCTCGTCCGATGCCACCCAACCCGAGTATGCCCATTGTCATTCCCGCCAGTTCGATGCATGGAACACGTTCCCAATGTTTCGTCTTCATAAATTCCAATTGATCGGGAATCCGACGGGTGATGGATAAAAGGAGCGCAAAGGCGTGCTCCGCAATCTGTGTGCCGTACAAGCCTCGACAGTTGGTGAGTATAACATCGCTTGCCTTGAAAGCAGGATACATAAACCCCTCAACCCCTGCATGCGGTTGGTGCACCCAACGCAATGCAGTCGCTTCCGGCATCACATCTTCGCCAATGCCTCCAAATAAAATATTAACATCGGCGATGTGTTCACGCAAGGGTTCACCGAGAGGCAAAAAGCGTACCTCAACGTCCGATGGAGCATCCGATAGCATCGCCTCAATTTCTGGAGCCTGTCTACTGCCAATCAAAACCTTCGTATTATCCATATGTCTCTCCAGTGCAGATTATGTCATTTTCACCTACAGCACTCAGCTAACCGCTAATCGAATCTGCGTGCTTTGCCCACTGAAAATCGAGGTCACTGATGCCACCCGCATCGTGGGTCATTAGGTCAATTGTCACACGGTTATAGACATTGAACCATTCAGGGTGGTGGTTCATGGATTCGGCGATTAAGGCGAGTTGTGCCATGAAACCGAACGCCGTAACAAAGGTATCAAACTGGAATTCCTTGTGTAACTTACCGTCTTCCACGGTCCAACCGTTGAGTTGTCCCAAATTTTCCTGAATTTCAGCGTCTGAAAGTTTTTTCGCTGCCATTGAACGTTCTCCTCAAGATGTGATATGTGTGGGAATCCTGGAAACCATTTCGTCATGTCCAAATCGTGCCCCTTTTCAAAGCAGACAAATTTCCCGATGTGGGCACAAGCCAAGTGGTATTGACCGAAATTGTAGTGGAAAATTATAATAAATGCAAGTTAAAATAGTAACAGAGGTTTTCACCACAGCACTCATAATTTTCTGGCGTGCTTTACGACTTTATGTTATCACTCATTCGGCTTTATACAGGAGGAACCAATGCCAGGCGCAACAACCCTTTATTTTCCAGAAGTGGGACCCGAATGGCAAGACTGGGTACAAGTCACAAACGTGGGAACCGAAGATACCCGTGTGACCGGAATCGCGAGGCATGCCGGCAACGGACAACCCACTTGGTCTGCGGATAAAACAATTAGTTCCTTCGAGTCCTGGATACCCCCTGTTGACGAGATTAAAACGAACTCCTCAATGCAGTTCACTGCCGACCAACCGATTGTGGCGGAACGACACATGCACAAGGACACGAATGTGCTTGATTTTATCGGGGCAGCCCCCGAATACGGGACAGTCGGACAGCGGCTCTTCTTTCCAGAATTGGTCTCTGGTGCCCACGATTGGTTTCGGGTTCTGAACGTCGGCGAGGCAGACGCACACGTTAACATCACCGTCAGAAACAGGAACGGCGATGTGCTACGGCAACGCCACCACGTCATCGAACCGCTCTGCTGTTGGGATCTCAACGAAGGTGTGATGGGGAACGTTACCGGCACAGTTGAGATGCAAAGTTCACAGCCAATCGTTGGAGAGCGGCATCTCCACTATCAAGGCGGTAAGACGAGTGTTGGACAATTCGGACAGATGATTTCGGATGCCCCCCGGACGCTCTTTTTTCCAGAAGTCGGACCCGCATGGGAAGATTGGGTTGTCATCGTCAACGTCGGAAGAGAAGACGCAGAAGTAACGATGGTCGCACGGAAAGATGACGACGCAAAATCGACATGGACAAAAAAACGCGATCGACTGAGACCTTTTGAGTGTTGGACACCGCCTATGGACGACGTTAAAGTGAAATCCTCCGTCGAAGTGCGCAGCAACCAACCTGTTGTCGCGGAACGACACATGCAAAGTGGGACAGCCATTATCGATCTACCGGGTGCGTCGGTGGAGGGCGGACAGGTGGGAATCCGACTCTTTTTCCCTGAGATTGCAGGTGGCGCATGGGACTGGTTCCGATTCCTTAACGTCGGGGAAGCAGATGCCTTTGTTAATGTCATCGTCCGCAATCGTGAGGGACATATTCGCCGACAAGTGCATCGCCAAATTAAGCCGTTATGCTGTGTGGATATGGATGAGGAGGCAATGGGGAAAGTGCGCGGCACCGTCGAAGTGCAAAGCACACAACCGATTGTCGGTGAAAGACACCTCCATTACCAAACCGGACACAAAGGCGCGGTTGTCGGTGAATACGGCGTTGTGATTGGAGAGTAAAATATGGCATGGATTCAAACCGTAGATGAAGCCGATGCAACTGGCATCGTGAAAGAGGAATACGACGCGGCGATTGCGCGGGCGGGTCAACTTTACAATATCGTCAAACTTTTCAGCGTGCGACCGAAAAGTATGCACGCTTTCGTTGAGCTCTACAAAGTCGTGATGCACGACCCGGACTGCCCATTGAGTCGGATGCAACGGGAAATGATTGCCACCGTCGTCTCAAAGGTGAACGAATGCCACTACTGAATAATTGCGCATGCTGATGAATTGCGGGAACAATTCACAGACGAACAGATTGCACAAATTATGGCAGATTTTCAGACGGCTGATATTGACGAAACCACAAAAGCGATTCTTGAATTTGCTGTCAAAGTAACGAATGCAGCACCTACTATTACACCGGCAGACTTGGAACATCTCCGCAGTTATGGACTCACCGACGAGGCACTCTTCGCTATTGTGGAGGTCGTCGGCTTTTTTTGTTACGTTAATAGGATAGCAGACGCGTTCGGAATTGAATTAGACGAATTTCTGGAAGGGAGAAATTTTAATGAATCTAACGGATAAGATTGCGATTGTGACAGGCGCGGGACAGGGTATCGGCAAAGCGATTGCCATCAGACTCGCAAACGCTGGGGCAGATGTCGGTATCATGGATTTAAATATGGCAGCGGCTGAAGCGGTAGCACAGGAAATTGAGGCTACTGGACGCAAAGCATTACCCGTTCAGGCAGATGTATCACAATCTACTGATGTCAATGCCGCTGTGGAAAAAGTGATTTCCACCTTTGGTCGTGTTGACATTCTCGTCAACAATGCCGGCATTGCGGGACGGACACTGCCATTAACCGACTTAGAAGAATCGGATTGGGATGCCGTGATGGGTGTAAATCTCACAGGCGTTTTTCTCTGCTGCAAAGCAGTCATTCGTCCGATGATTGCGCAGGATTACGGGAGGATTGTGAACATTGCCTCAATTGCTGGCAAGGAGGGCAATCCGACGCTCATCCCGTATTCGGTGTCTAAAGCGGGGGTCATCTGCCTGACAAAAGCACTTGCGAAAGAGGTAACCGACTATAACATCCGTGTGAACGCCGTATCCCCCGCGGTGATCCAAACACCGATATTGGAAGGCATGGCACAATCGACGATTGACTATATGGTGGGTAAAATTCCGTTGGGACGTGTCGGGAAACCGGAAGAAGTTGCCGCTGTGGTGAATTTCTTGGCTTCAGATGAGGCGAGTTTCGTGACAGGGCAATGCTACGATGTCAGCGGTGGACGAGCGACGTATTAGGTAATTAGTTGTCAGTCGTCAGTTGTCGGTTATCAGTTAAGAGTCCCCTCTGTAACAATCGGAACCTGCTTGGAGTACTCCAGAACGTGGTGAATTGTTGCATCAAGTCTTCTTAACCGATAGCCGATAACTGATAACCGATAACTACTATTCCGCGATGCAGTAGAGATACTGACCGCCGCGGAGGTATAACTCCGAGCCCACCACTGCGGGTGATGCGTTAAAACTATCGTCCAACGTATTTTCCGCTATGATTGTAAACTCAGGACCGTGTTGGACAACGTTCACTGTCCCGTTCCGTCCTGTGATATAGACGCGATCTGCTGCCCCAACAATAGAGGCATAGACCCCCGAAACGCCTTGTAGCCGTTTCGGACCGTAATGCGCCTCACCAGTTTTAACATTGAAAGCAGTGAGGATACCGTCATTGCTTTTCAAGAAATAGAGTATATCCCCATAGAGGAGTGGCGACGGAACATAAGGGGTATCCCGACCGTGTTCCCACACAATTGCCCCTGAACTGCTAATATCACCCATTGCTTTTGCAAGATGGACTGCCTTCAAGTCACTGCCTCGGAAACCACTCATCAGATAAACGAACCCGTCAGCCGCGACAGGTGAAGGAATACTATTCGCAGTCAACCCATCGCCTTCCCACAAAAGTTCACCGGTTTCCAAATCGTAGCTACGGACACGATTTGTACCTGCGGTAACCACTTGAGATTTCCCATCCTGTTCAACGACAATCGGTGAAAACCAAGTTGTTCTTTCATTGCGGTCGGTCTTCCATAACACATCCCCTGTCCGCTTGTCGAGCGCGGTAATAAAGGAATCACCCTCGTGGTCCTGAACAATAACGAGTGTGTTACCGTGAAGGACAGGTGAACTCCCTTCTCCGAAGGTATTGCGTTTATACATCGTGCCGACATCTTTTTCCCATTTCACATTGCCCATCATATCCACACAGTAAAGCCCGCGCGAACCGAAATAAGCATAGATGAACTCACCATCAGTAACCGGAGAGTTTGAGGCAAAAGTGGCATCTTGATGCGTGCCTTCATGGGGATTTAACTCTCGCAGCGTTTTTTGCCAGAGAATACTCCCATCATTTCGATTGATGGCGATAAGATTAAACTTGTAAGCGTTTTCAATTGCCCCTCGTTCACGCCTTTGGTTAAAGAAACCGCTGAACGGATTGTCATCCCCTGATTCTTCGGCTTCTGCTTTCGACGCTTCCCCCTTAATTGCGGTTTGGATGAAGATTTTGTCTTCCCAAACAATTGGCGCGGCATGTCCTATGCCGGGGATAGCGACTTTCCAACGGATGTTTTCAGCTTCACTCCATGTCGTGGGCGGATTCGCATCGGCTGCGACACCTGTTGCATGAGGTCCGCGCCAGTGATGCCAGTTTTTCTCAAAACCAATAGGCTGTGATGCAATCGCCGCAATCATTGCGAAAGCAAAGATACACAGGGTTAAAATTACGATTCTCTTCATTTTTAATTCCTTTCTTTTTTAGGAGCGGTGCGGTTAGAAACCGCACCTACCGAACAAAGTCATACGTGTCTAAATAGGTTTAGGCTACAATATCCTCAATGACAAGAGGCTGTGTCAATTCACGATTCGCGGCTTCCAGTTTTTCACGACTTGAAACGACACAGACCGCGGCTTTATCTCGATTTTCCTCCAAGAGTTGGAGAAGTGCCCGTTTTACCTCAGCCGGGGTGGCACGTCGGAGTTGTGTGTAGCGATCTTCTCGCATTTCACGTGTCTGCCCTGTGAGGTATTGACTCAGAGCATCACTCGCAGCCTGACTCGGACGGATCGGTTTCTCAGCACTTTTCGCGGTCGCGATTATTGCTCGATCAATATCTGTTTGCGTCCATTCCACCTGTTTAACGTAGTCGGCTGCCTGTTCAAAGACATTAAGCGTTCGAGCGACGTGCGGATCGCGATATGAGGCTTGAAACAATTGCGCATCAAACGGACTATAGTTGAAATATGCCCCGTAAGCGTTGCCTTTAAAGCGGATCTCGTTCATGATGTAATCCAATCGCAAAATATGTGCCCCGATACTGAGCAACGTTGAGTCGGGGTGCGAGTAGTGCGGTGCCGGCATCACGTGCGCGCAGTACGCGATCTGAATAGGACCGGCTAATCCTTCTCTCGGCGGTGTCTCAAACGGTTGAAATGGGATTGATTCTGAAGGAATCGGTTCATCTCGCATCGTGCTGAGCCATTCGCCGAGTCTGGTGCGCGTCTGCTCAAACGCGGTGTCGGAACCAGTGAAACTCGCTGTCACCCGTTCACGGGTCAGTAAGAAATCACGAATCCCTTCTATATGACATATCAGATCGGCGTTAAGTTCGTCAAAACTGCTGAGTAACGTTTCGCTGTTGTGGAGCTGCGGAAGTCCGAAAACAATCTCCGAGAGGTGCGCTTCCGATGATAGACCCCGCGAAGCGTGATGAATCGCGGTATTCAATCCGTCCTGAATCATTTCCGTACGGTTTTCGGCAACAGCCTGCACCAGGATGTCACGAAGACGTTCAGTGTCGCGCGGGTTTACATCAAAGATCAAATCATGGAGCACGCCAAGCGCGGCGTCCATTTTGCTATCAAGTGCTTTGAGGTGAAATCGCATGCTTAGCAGGGAACGACTTGCATCCAGCGCGTGTGTACTGAACCCCGGTGAACATCCAATTCCGCCGGTGACTGCCGATGTCCGATGCGCTATCTCTGCGTAGTCCATATCGGCGGCACCGAGTTTGCTAATCGCGTCGGTATATCTCGGTAGGTAGCTCCAAAGATGCTCCGGCAACCCGTGTAAATCGAAGTTTAGGACGAGGTAGTTGACACCATTGGCAAAAACATCATTGCGGAGAAGGGAGCGTCCACCAACGTTCTCGACTGCTGTCGGGATATGTCTCGGTTTTTCAGGGAGATCGCTGATCTGAAGTTGCGGTAGTTTCGCCAATGCTTCGGGTGAATTGGGTTGTGCGTTGAGGCGTTCCAACTCAGCGGCATCCGCGGCGATATGTATCGCCTGCTCATCAGTGAGTTGTGCCCGTATCTCCTTCATCCGTTCAGTGAGGTCAGCATCGGTTTTCGCCTGCATGTCTCTATCTGGAGATAGCACGCTTGTCAAACGATGTGGATTTTCAATAAGCCGTTCACGGATGAGTTCATTGAAAATCGCTGGATTTTCCTGCCATTGCTGACGGACATCCGCGAGCGTTTTCCCCATATTTAGGAAGGTGTTTGAATCCTTCTCATATATCCAACCCTCAATGACACGTTGGAGCATACGGAGCGGGAACATTGACGCGACCTCTTGGTAGTGATAGGTTGCTTGCTGGAATGCCGCTTCCACCTTCTCACTATCAATCTCTGAATCCGCAACTTGTGTGAGGGTGTCGGTGACGAGTTGGGTAAACGCTTCGGCGCGATCCGTTTCACTCCCTTTGAGTAAAAGGTAAAAAGTGGCGGCTGCCCCAATAGACCCGGCACCAGAATAGACGAGATCCGCACCGAGTTTAGACTCGATAATCGCTTTTCGGAGCGGTGCGGCTTCATTGCCGAGTAGAATGAGACTTAAAATACGTCCCAAAACAACCTCTTCTGGATCGGTCGCATCGCCGATAAACCAACTCAGCATCAGGTACGTCTTCTCTGTGAGCGGTTCATCTGCACCGACGGGATAGGTATCTGTCACGACTTGTGGTGATTTCCATTTCGACTGGTGGGTGACTTCTGGACTCAAGGGGCGTAAGGCATCACTTGCCTCGTTTCTCGGAATCTTATCCAGCTTATCGGCAAGAAAGGAAAGATAATCGCTTGTCGGAATATCACCGTAGAGAAAAAAGTAACTATTACTCGGATGATAATAGGTTTCGTGGAATTTTTTGAGTTGCTCATACGTCAATTCTGGAATCGCATCAGGATCTCCACCAGACTCGCATGCATAAAGCGTATCTGGCAGAAGACGGCTTGTCATTGAGCGATACAACAGCGATTCTGGATCCGAGAAGACCCCTTTCATCTCATTATAGACGATACCGGTTACCTTCAAATCGCCAGTCGGATCTTCGGGATTAACAGGTGCGAGATGGTGCCCTTCGCGTTTGAAGGTTTCCTCCGTGAGGAGTGGATGGAATACCGCATCAAAATAGACTTCTGCTAAGTTGAAGAGATCCTTCTTTACATTGCTCGCTACAGGGTAGTAGGTATGATCTGAACTCGTCATGGCGTTGATAAAGGTTGCCATGCTCATCTTGATCATTTCAAAAAACGGTTCTTTGACCGGATATTTCTGTGAACCAGCTAAGACGGCGTGCTCAAGTATATGCGGGACACCTGTATCGTCTGAGGGTGGGGTCGGAAAATTAATGGAGAAGAGATTTTCCGTGTCGTTCGTGTAGAGATGTAGCAAGCGTGCGCCGCTATGTTGATGTGCTAATTCAATCGTCACTGCTCGCAATTCGTTGATCGGTGTGACGGCTTTTACTTCAAAACCGTGCAGTTGTTCGCCGGGATGTAAGTCTATATCCGGCATTCGGGTCGTTTCCATTATTTAATTGTTCCTTGCGGTTCGGTTAGCGTGCTATGGGAGTTGACGTTTTCTTCCGTAGAGCCGCCTTCCACTACGTTTCAGGTTCATGATCTTTGACTCAAAAGAAAAAACGTTCCTAATTATTCCTTGCGGTTTTTTAATTATTCCTTGCGGATAAGTAACGTTGGCTGGGACTTTCACGTGCCTTTCAATATATCCGTCCTCCTTGCGCAAGCCTATAGAGGCTTGCGGGACAATGTTACGGACTACGTGTTTCGGCAAAAAAGAAGAAAGTTACTATCTTTCCAAATTAGCACAAACGAGTTCTTCATCGTTCCGAATGAACACGTGCTTATAGGCAAACGCGGGATGTGCCCATGTAACACCGCCTCTTCGGTTCAACTGATCGCGCGTCGGTTCGATTAATTGCGCACGGCTGATAATATTCAATCCTTCAGGGGAGAGTTCTGTGATGAGGAGTTCACCGTGTTCATTGAACATCCAGACCTTGTTATCCGATGATGCGGGATGTTTGACGAGATGGATATTGCTCCAGCGCGCTTTCCGGACGGCAGAGAGGTCTTCCCAAATCCGATCCCCGTTCCGTGCATCCAGACAGCGGAGTTCACCGTAACTATCCACGCCGTAGATGTAATCCCCAAAACGCACAGGGGTTGCCATTGTCGTCTGAAGTGCGTCAGTGTGCTGCTCGTTTTTACCCTTACGATGCCAGCCGAGTTCTACCGCCAATTTATCTTGTGGCAATTTCAGAAGCAGGGAACCTTGACGGAACTCAGTGACGAACAATTCATTCTGGTCGAAAATAGGCGTAGCGATAGCTATCTCGAAACTTTCCGGTGGAAAGGGATAGAGCCAGTGCACTGCACCTGTTTGCGGATCAAGTGCGGCGATATTGGCACCCGTCCAGCAGATTAAAACCCGTTTACCCGCCTGTGTAATCAGGATTGGTGCCGAATAAGAGGCGTTATCGTCCAATGCCTTCCATTTTTCTTCACCCGTTTTCCGATCAAATGCGACTATACAGGCGTTCGGTTTACCGCCGATTTGAACGATTAGGTTTTCTCCCTCAACAATTGGAGCACTCGCGATGCCCCAGATAGGCATTTCAATATTATACTCAGCATTGAGATCCCTTTTCCATACGATCTCACCCGTGACAGCATCAAAACAGTGTAAATGTCCCATCGCGCCTAAAGCATAAGCGAGTCCGTCATGAACAGTCACAGTCGCACGGGGTCCCGCTGTATAATCAATCTTGTATACACAATCGTAGGCGTAGGACCAGATGTTTTCACCTGTCTCCGAATCAAAACAGTGAACACGCTCGATCTGTTTCGGCTTTGTAACCCGATCGGTAACATAGACACGCCCATCAGCGACACTCGGTCCGCTATACCCACTTCCGATGGGAACCCGCCAACGAAGCGGAATCTGCTCTCCTTCAAATTCTTCCAGAATACCCGTTTCATTCCAAACACCCTTGCGGTCTTTACCACGCCACTGGTGCCATTCATCGGCATTTGAGAGTTGCATCTGTATCGCGACGAGCGCAAATAGAGCAATGAGTAGGTATGTAAACTGTTTCATAGGTTTTTTGTATAACTCCTTAGCCAGAGAACCATCTGCCGATAGACCTCTGTTACCTCTTTATTTTCTAATTTTAGTTTGGCTAATTTCGCATGCGGTCCATCGATTCGGCTCCGCTTGAGTGCGTCTGAATTCCGATGTGTATCGCCTTGATATGTTATCTGGACCAAAGGTTCAAGATGTACGACATCAGCACCGGTGTCGCGTAGATATTCCCAAATGAGTCGGGTTGCACAGGTGCTGTTTCTGTTCTGAAATGCGGGAGGCTTGTGATCGAATCGATAGTTTTCAGGGACGTATGTGTTTCCAACATCCACCACGCAATCTGCATGTAACATGAGTTTCTCTGGTACTTTTCGACTTACAAACAGGACCTCTGACACGTGTCCTTTGAAGAGAAAATCTTGGGCGATCCACGCGCTGACGATGGCATCAAGGTCTGGGTTTGCGTGTGTGATAATCCGTTTCAAATTTTTTACTATTCCTTGCGGTTAAACGACCAGAAATGAGACGTTGACGTTCCTTGCCCAAATCCGCTATTCTGGTGTAGGTCTCCTATAGAGGCTTGCAGGACAATATTCCAAGCTGTATTGTTTAGCTCACAAACAGAAAGCCACTTTACAGACCTCTCTTGTCTACCGCTTATAAAGTATAGCATATTACGAGAATAGATGTCAAATTCGTGAATGGTCAGAGGTGTGTAAATTAGAAAACGAAATCGCGCGAATTTCAGAGTATTCAGAGTAAAATCAAAAAAGTGATAGGTTTAGAAAAAGGGCGTGCCCCTATATCATAACTGGATTTTGAGGGGTTTCGACTGAAGGTTCCTGGGAAGTTTACTCTGAAACTTGGTGAACGAAAAAGATAATAAGTCGGGATTCGGAGATCCCTCACTCTCCAGGTGGCGCGTCTATAACACATCGGAACCCGCGTAAGAGGGAGCCAGGCTCGCCCCCAAGACGATTGGCACATCGGGTGAAATCCAAATTCTCTGCCCAACCGCCGCCTTTTAGAACATGCCCATCGCCGGTCTCAGGTCCCTTCGGATTGATATTGGGCGGTGAGGTCCGATAATAGTCTGGATCGTACCAATCGGACACCCATTCCCAGAGGTTGCCCGCCATATCGTGTGCCCCGTAAGGACTCGCGCCTTGTGGAAACTGTCCAACAGGTGCGGTCTCTTTATATCCATCCTTAAGTCCGGTGCCATCATTTCCGCTGAGTTTTGTTCCATCCCACTCATTTCCCCAGGGCCAGATACGTCCATCTGTTCCGCGAGCCGCCTTCTCCCACTCCGCCTCTGTTGGCAGTCTTTTACCTGCCCACACGGTATAGGCGACTGCATCCTCCCATTCCAAGACAACCGCAGGGAGGTTTGGGGCATTATAGGGCAGGCGGTCCAGATAGTGTTTGGGTTTATAACCGGTTTCAGTAAGAAATTGCTTGTATTGTTTGTTCGTTACTTCATACTTGTCAATGTAGAAGGCATCAACAAAGACAGTGCGTTGGGGACGTTCGTTGTCAAACCGGGCGATTCTACGGAGCGGAAAAATTTGTTTGTAGTATTCAATATCGGCATCGCTGGTTCCCATCAAGAACTCACCAGCGGGGACATAAACCATTACGGCTTCATCTTTAGGCGTTGTGATGGTTTGAATGGGAAGAGTACCAACAAGGGGGGCACTTGCTCTCTCTCGGCAGGCAAACGTTAATAACATGAACATCAAGAGAACAAACGGTATTTTGACTTCTTTAAATTTCATTTCAATTTTACAGAGGGATATTTCTATATGGCTGGGGATCGAATTGATAGGCGCGCATTTGAAACGCGCCTATCAATAAAAATATCGAGATTGAAAATCTCGCCTACTGAACTGCTTTCAGATCAGCCCACGTTGTGGAGAGTTTACCAGCAGGTTCAACCGCTACTAAGCCCATCAGATAGGTGATAATTTCAGCGGCGACAGCACCTTTGGGTTCATCGCCACCATTGGTCTGTATCACTGGAATTAGCCGTCCGAGGTTGCCATCGCGAACGATAATCGGATCCGCACGGGTGCCGTCATCGTTTTGTGCGAGTGAAACTTCGACTTCCCAATTACCGCCGAGTTGATCAACGTGGAAGGGACGGTCAGAGGCAAAGTCGGTTAAACTTGGAGCAATGAAACTGGCTTCCCCTGTGACTGTCATAGCAGTATCATCGTCCCACATCACGATGTCATCGATATCCATCATGTTCTTCAGACCACCCTCTTCATTTCTACCAGCCAAACCCCAGAACATGTAATCGGCGTGGTTAATGAAAGCGTCACCATCGGTGGTTTCGATGAAGGTCTCAGCGATAGAACCATCGGTCTGTGTATTGCCTTCCGGATAGATTTCAGGTGGAAAATCACCGTAGAGGACACAGATATCCAAGCCATCGTCGCCGGTGGCACTTTCCATCCAATCGGCTAAATCACCTACGTCGCCATCGCTATCATACCACGTGACAGCAATATCCGCCTCCTCGAGCATACCGACACAAATCTCTGCCTGTTCATCAGCCGCTGCCTTAGTAATCCATTGCGTGATGCCAGTGTAGATAACGACTTCACGGGCAGCAAACACGTGTGTCAAAGGCAGTGCCATCAACGCAATAAGGGTGAGCGCAAGAAAAATATTTCGCATTAAAAGTTATCTCCTTCTTTTTAAGTCTCCCCATAAAGCGGGAAGTTTATCTTGAGGGTCAACATCAAGTGCGCCAACTGCCTCAAGGTAGTAGTTGAGGATGATTTCGGCGATGACATCCCCCATGGGCTCGCCGCCGTTGTTCGTTTGGTAGACTTGTATAAGCCGTGCATCCGTTTTCGTATTCCGGACGATACAAGGATCGCAGCGATCGGCTTTTTGGGTTCCACTATCCGAAGCGAATGCGATTTCCAATTCCCAATCATTTTTAAGCTTATCAACGTGGAACGGGCGGTCTGTGGCATAATCGTCAAGCGTTGGGGTCAGTTCTTTTCCTTCCTTTGTGACCTCCATTGGCGTGTCATCATCCCATTGAACCATGTCTGGGATATCCATCATATTCTTGATCCCGCCTTCTTCATTTCTGCCACCCTGTCCCCAGAAGAAATAATCGGCACTGTTCGAGAAACTGTTCCCCGCATCAAGGTATTCTTCAGCAACAGTTTCTTTCTTTGCATCTTTACCGGCATCGTAAATTTCAGGCGGTACATCACCAAACATAACGATGAGATGATGTCCCTTCTCCACGGTGTGTTTTTTCGTCCAGGCTTCGACATCTTTTGCTGGACCGTGGAGCAACAGTTCACCGATTCCGTCAGCACCATCCAAATGATCTGCCAGTATCTCGGCTTGTTCCTTTGCCTGTGCTTGACCAATCCACTGCACTGTGTCCGTGTAGATAAATATATCTACTTTATTCGCGGCATCAGCTGTCGGTGCCAAGAGAGCAAGGGTTGCGGCACATAGCACGCCAGCAACAATCATAAAAAATCTCATTTAGAGATCCTCCTATAGTATAGTAGTGCAAAACATAGACATTGTGAGCAATGTCTACAATTTGCACGCATTTTACATTTTTTTCAGAAATTTGTCAAACAAAAAATTGATTTTTCATAGAATGATACTTGAATATCCATCCCTCTAATTGAGTGTAGCCTCAACATAGGGGTTGAGGCTACGGGTTCACAAGAGTTCCAATGATGAAATGCTACTGTAGTGATTTTTTGATCTTGCTCCAAACGACGCTCATTTTGCCACTCGGATCCACCGCTTGCGCTGTTGCGAAACGGTTTGAAATGAGCTCGGCGTATTCCGTAGCGATCTGATCATTTGGCGGTATCGCAGTACCACAACACGAGGTATGGAAATTGATGAACCACCCCTCCATATCTTCTGTTCGGTACGCGATCGGGTCGGCGTTTGAGCCATCGTCGGCATAACTTTCATACTCAAAATCGTTCCCCTTCAAAACGGCGAGACCTGATGCCCGATTTGAAGTCCATTTTTTGAGAGAAGGTATATACTCCTTACCCAGATCCGTCGGGCTAACTGCTGAGACTGTGCCATTTGTAACTGTGGCTCCAAATACACTTTGCTGTCCAGCACCGGCAGCCGTAACGCGCGCCCCTTTATCCCAATAATAGTAGAAGGCGTAATCACCAATGAATCCACCGATCCCGCCTTCTCTTAACCATGTATAGACAAGATCTTTTTTGCCTTCGTTCTTAAATATTGTGCCGGGTGTATTCCCCTGCGTGATGATATAGATACCCTTTGGATTCGCGTTCATATACTCTACTAAACCGTCAGCGTCCACAATTTCGGCAGTTAGTTTTTTGGCTTCGAGTTCCTCCACCATCATTTCAGCCAACTGCAACGGTTGCGGTACAGCCAAGCCACCGCCGTTTTCAATCGCTGCATCATAGACGACAGCGACATCCTGTCCAAATGTGTATCCCGTGAAAATTAGCACCAGAGCACACGCAAAACAAAATAACTTTTTCATTCTCCTGTCCTCCTCGTCCGCGATTTCAAATCGATTTTAATGTCATCAAACTTTCATATCTGATTTAGTATAACACACTTAAGCAGAATTGTTAGAAAATTTAATTAGTTCACGGAATTTCGTTGCTGCCATCTAATGCCACTTACTCAACTTTTTTCAAAAATTTTCCAAGCAAAAAATTGATTTCCTTACCATGGTGGTATGTTTTAGATCTCATAGGTTTATGTTTTGCGGAAAGTCAATAAAATTTTGACTTTTTTCGCGATATATGCTACGATAATTTGTTAGAGATTAGTCAACCTTAACAGAAATTTCTATGTCACTCAGAGAACTTTCGCTACAATCCGAATACCGCTCCGATAAAGCAGACCTTGTCAAAGACTTCTATACGCCATGCCTGAGAAATGCCACACAATATTGTCGCGCTGTCGCTTATTTTTCTAGTAATGGTCTTGCCCTGAACGTGAAAGGATTGTCCACTTTTATCCGACATGGTGGACAGATGAGTTTGGTAACAGGTCCTAAATTAATGTCAGATGACATTGAGGCGATTCAACGCGGCTACAGCGCGAAAGAGCAAAATTTAGATACTTCCCTTGATTGCGGTTTTGAGGCAGTTTTCCACGATCGATTAATGTTACTTGCTTGGCTAATTGCAAACGGTCATTTAGACATTAAAATTGCTTGTCCCTCCGATTTAAACACTCTCCATCCTCATGCAGTTTACCACGAAAAGACCGGAGTTTTTTTAGATGAGAATGACAATGCTGTAGCATTTTCGGGATCATCAAACGAAACTGTCGGAGGCTTATTAAACAATTTTGAATCCATCGATGTTCATTGGTCCTGGGATGACACGCAAGAGCGTGTCCAACAAAAGGTAAATAATTTTAAGAGGTTATGGGATAACAACACAGATAAGTTGGAGGTAATAGATTTTTTAAACGCCCTTGCAGAAAAACTTTTAGTCCGTCAGACAGTGTATGAAACGGAACAAGCAGGGACAACAGATAAACCCGAAATAATTGAGCAGATCGTTCCCTATTTGCCAAAAGATATAGTATTAAGAAAGTATCAATCTGAGGCGATTGATGCTTGGTTTAAGAATGGATGCCGTGGTTTATGGGAAATGGCAACAGGCACAGGCAAGACCATCACGGCTCTTTCTGCCCTTGCAAAACTCAGAAATGAACAGGAGCACCTGTTCATACTTGTTGCGTGTCCATATCAGCACCTCGTTGATCAGTGGTACGAGGAAGCAGTCAGGTTCGGATTTGAACCGATCCTTGCATACAAAAGTTCTGCCAGCTGGGTGAACCCGCTTAATACCGCCTTAGTGCGGTATAATTATGGAGTTCGCGATATTGTCTGCACGATTACAACACAAACTACTTTCATTTCCGAGACTATGCAGAGGCTACTGTCCAAGTTGAAGCGCTGTGCTGTTTTAGTAGCAGATGAGGTCCACCATCTTGGGGCAGAACGGAGTCGCAAAAAATTAACTGACATTTTTAACTATCGTCTTGGTTTGTCAGCAACACCCAATCGATGGTTTGATGAATCAGGTACGACTGCGCTCAGAACCTATTTTGGAGATACAGTTTACGAATTTTCGCTCGCCAAAGCAATTAAAATGGGGTATCTCTGCCCTTACTATTATCATCCACATCTCATCGAATTGACTGATGAAGAATTTGAGGAGTACGAACGTCTCACAGAACGGATCTCAAAACTTTATCATCAGGTAGAATCCAGTGAGATAAGTGAGGCACTTGAACGATTGCTGATAAAACGGGCGACTCTACTTAACCGAGCAGAAAACAAACTGACAAAGTTAGCAGAATTATTGACAGACAAAACTGACTCACTGCATCATACATTGTTTTACTGTGCTCCTGGACGAATTGCTCCAGTCCTTGAATTATTAACCAATCTTGGGTTACGAGTTGCAAAATTCACGGCGCAGGAATCAACTGCTAAAAGGCAAGAACTGTTAAAGATGTTCACATCTGGACATCTTCAAGCTCTTGTAGCAATGAAGTGTCTGGACGAAGGCGTTGACGTACCAAGCACTCGAACAGCTTACATCCTTGCGAGCAGTAGTAACCCAAAAGAATTTATTCAACGGCGTGGGCGAATTCTCCGGCAGTCTCCGGGTAAAGAACACGCAGAGATCCACGATCTAATCGCTGTACCACCTATAGATTACCGGCAACACCCAACGGCAACATTTCACACAGAGCGGAAAATCGTTGGGCGGGAATTAGAAAGATTTAACGAATTTGCTGGAATGGCATTAAACAAATTTGAGGCATGTGATAAAATATGGGAACTTGCTAAGAAGTACAATCTGTTAGGGGCATTGGGAGTATCTTGATGGAAAACATGGAAAACAAAATAGAAAAATTTAGGGAAACCTTACCGTCCGCTGTAAACAAAGTTATTGATAGAGTCCTTAAGGTTGAACTTGAAAAATTGGATATGAAGCGACCCCAAGGCATCAAACGCGAAATCCGCCGAATTATTCAAGAAGAGGTCAGAGATCAGTGAAGATAACCAGTATAACATTGAAAAATTTTAGACCATATTATGGAAAACATACTATAAATTTCGCCACCGACGACGAACATCATGTAACTGTAATTCAAGGTGTCAACGGTGCCGGAAAAACTTCCCTGTTTACAGCCCTCAATTGGTGTTTATATGGCGATGATTTTGTTAAGAGAAACATCGGTGATATTGGTGAATTAGTAAATAGACGCGCTTTAGCGGATGGTGGAATGCTCGAAACCTCAGTAGAACTTCGCTTTACTTATGAGGGAATTTTCTCCGATCGGGAAGTTGAATTCTGTGCCAAGCGGGAAATACAAAGAGACTTGCGATTGGACGGAATAGCACGTACTACGACGCAGTTTTTCCTAGAAATCACCAATTGGAGGGAATTTCACGATGCCGAGGCATTAAACTGGATTCAGGCAATAATCCCTGAAAATGTGAGTGTACATTTCTTTTTTGATGGAGAAAAAATTGACAATTTTACGAGGCCAAACCGAAAAACGGAAGTTGAAAGTGCTGTTCGCAATGTTTTAAAAGTTGATGAAATTGAGCGAGGGATGCGGCATTTAGAAGATGTCGCCAGTGAATACCAACGACAAGTAACCAGACATGCCTCGGGCAAGTTAAAACCATTGCTTGAAGTAAGAAAAACAAAAAAATCTCTCCGCAGCAAATTATCTAAAGATATAGAACTACTACAAGAAGAAGTCAAACTTGCTAAAAAACAAAAACGGGATATTGACACCCGATTGGAAGATATTAAGGGTTTACGTAAGTTGATTGATGAACGAAAAGCAGTCGAATCCGAATTAAAGCAGTTTAAAAACAAAAAAGTGGAGTACCAAGAGCAAACTCGTAGTTTGGCTAATCAGGGCTTTATCCCTTTAGGTAAACCAGTGCTTGATAAAGGATTGGAAATTCTTCAAGAGATCCCAACTGGACTTCCAGATATACTTTTGAATGAATTGCTTGATAAGAGGCAATGTCTTTGTGGTAGGCCCATTCACGACGAGAGTCCAGAAATTGAAACTATTCTGAATCTGCTCAATCAATCCATTTCGACTAATTTGGGTCACACTGCCCAAGAAACCCATGGCGACTTGAAACATTTAGTGCGAACTCATGTTGAACAAATTCCGAGTAATTTAAAATCTGTTCTGAGTGATGAGGAAGAATTGGAACAGAACATTAGAATGAAAAAAGGACGTTTGGATGAGATTGAACGGTCGTTAGAAAATTTTGATCATGATGAAGCCAATAACTTAGAAAAACGACGTAAAGAGTATGAACAGAGCATCCTGAAATTAGAAGGTGAGATAAACCAGATTAAGGGGCGAATTCAAGAAATTAACATAGAAATAACCAAGCTAAATCAAAAAATTTCTACTGAAAAGGATTCAAATGTTAAAGCAGAAGAATTAAAACGTTATTGGAAACTTGCCGACGATTCTTCAATAGCAATGGGTAAAATATATGAATTATTTGCAGAAAACATGAGAGGGCACGTGCAATCAGAAACCGAGAAAATCTTCAAAGATTTAGTGTGGAATGGTGACCATTTTCGAGAAGTGTTGCTCAATAAAGATTATGAACTTCAGGTCATTGACGAGTCTGGAGAAAATGTACTCCCAGAACTTTCCGCTGGACAGCGTCAAGTTCTCAGCCTTTCTTTTATTGCTGCAATGGCGAAGATAGCAGTTCACGACACAATCCCTCAGCTTACGGAAGAACCTTTTCCAATTGTAATGGATACAGCATTCGGTCGACTTTCCAGAAAACACAGAGAAAATATAACGAGAATAATACCCAACATTGCTAACCAGTTAGTGCTATTTGTAACTGACGAGGAATTACAAGGAGAGGCGAAAGCAAATCTTGCATCCCGAATTGGTGCGGAGTACGAATTAGAATTTGATCGGGAAGCGAAAACTTCAAAGATTAAAGAAATTTGTTAGGAGAAAATATAATGCTCTCAAACACTAACGGAGATAGAAACCAGCAAGCCAGAAGACCCCGGGATCGTATCCGTATTGATAAGATTCATCATCCAACCTATATCGCATTAACGAAACCGAGAGAGAACGAAAACCACCAGGATTTATCACCTTTCGAGTCTATGAAAAATATTTTCATGTTAGCCACCTTTATAGGTTACAACGAGAAAAAACGGGTTCCGCTTGGAAAAGATAAAGAGCTGATTTTCGCATGGGCTCGCTTTTCACCTGAGGAAGATGTCCCATTACTTCGAGCTTTAGCACTCGCAGAAACAGAACATGTTGAAGTGTTAACAGATCAAGATCGAATTCTAACGATTGCTGAAGAATATGCCAACGGTGGAATTACAGAAATTCGGAAACAGGTTGAAGACATGCCGGGTGACAGAATTACCAACTTAGTGGATTTACTTTTCAATTGGTATCCGTACAAGACACTGGTATAGATGATTAATGGAAGAAATCAATTTATTTGAGGAATTAATTTTTTTATGGCACACGACACAAAGGGCCCTCGATTTGAAAGAGAAGTACTAAAGACTTTAAAGGGTATGGACATAGAGTGCTACGGTTCTCATGGTCAGATTCCACTTCGCAACCTTTACCCTGAAAGTTCACCCGGCGAAAATTTGGAAATTGACATCGTCTGTTTAATCAAGGGCGTTTGTGTTTTAATTGAAGCCAAAACCAAAAAAGGCAAACCCAGCAATAAAATAAAAAGGTTCATTCGGCATTGTGAATTAATTAGAAAGTGCCAAGTGGATAAATACACGCTGTTTTCACACTTCAAAGGAATTCCGGAAGAAAAACTTTCAAGTTTTACCGGTGTGTCAACTTGGCGATATCTATATATAGGCACAAACAACGAACTGAACACACAAAATATTTCTCCTAAGAACTATCCGGAAACAGATCTTTTGCGAATTTTCGATGAAACAAACTGGGAATACTTTAAAGTTCTTGAACGTGCCATAAAATCTACATCTCAATATGAATTTTTTGCTGCCCTAGAAATTACTCCGAACGATTTAAGCGACCCAGTTTTGGGAAATTTTCTCCCCTCTAGGCCCTGCTTGGAACTTCCTAACACCACTCTTGGCTCTGGGCAAATCCGAGCCAGTCTCGTCGTTGCATTTTTTACACCTGATGAATTGCTACGTATTGCACGGGTATCACGCTATGAAGGACAACCACTGACCGTATCCGCAACATTTTCTACGTCAACAGGGAGCTCTACTAATAAAAAAAGTAGTGGTTATCAAAGGGTTCTAAGCCATGAAAAACTAAAAAAGATTGCTGATTTTGTCAGTGATAATTCCGACATTACCTTTCCAACAAACTTGACATTAGTCTTGTCTAAGGAATGCAAGATTCATGAAAATGAATTGCACATTCCTGCTAAATATGCTGCGATTGACATGATTGACGGGCAGCACCGTTTGTTCTCATATACTTTATCTGATGAACAGACTCGTAGAAACGCAAAACTGATTGTAACTGCAATTAAATTTCATACAAAGAAATCGGAAATAATAAACCGATATGCCGCTCAAACTTTCATCACCATTAATAGAGAACAAACTAAGGTTAAACGAGAATTAATTCTTTTAATTTCCTATGATGTTCTCAATGAAAAAACACCAGAAGCTATTGCAGCAAAAATCCTAAAAAAGTGTGATGATAAACCTAATGGGGTTCTTGAAAGAATATTTGCTATAAGGGCCTTTATCAAGAAAAATCAATTTGATCAACGACCGATTCCTATTATTTCCGTTGTTGGAGAATTGGCACGAATTTCTAAACTTGAAAATTTGAAAGCAATAAAATCTATTTTAGGAGATCAGACAGAAAATACTGAGGATTCAGAGACACTCATCCAAGCAACTACAACATTGTTAGAGCACTATTTTTCTTTAGTAAAGGATGTTTTTGAAGGGGATTGGGGAAAGCCCAATTCTTTGCTAATGTGCGCAAAATATTTTGGAGCTTTCATAAGGTTATTAGAAACACTTACCGCTACTGAGGATCAATTGACTTTGAAAAAAATAAAAACTGAACTTGAAAATATAAAACGGAATATCCTTAACAAATACAATAAGGGACGATCAAGCAATCCAAACCTTGTATTTGATCCGGACGCTTATTGTGCTCCACGAGAAAACTTACCTAGCAAAAGAGGCGGAAGTATTAAAGATATCCACGATTTATTGAATGAAAACCGATAGTGTAATTCTCAATCATGAACCAAATCGGACATGTTTCTAATTTCAAGACAAAAGATTCCCCAAATCCTCTAACCTTTTTACCCGACCGTAAAGCAGACGTACCCCTCGATTCAGATGCGCCCTGAAGTATTTGACAAGCGTATCGTTATCTGTTTCTATTTCGTTGGCAACGCACCACTCTTCCAACAATGCCACAATCAGTAGATCCCATTCCCCCATCAGTGTATCGCGATGAAGCTCTGATCCGTCACTTGCATCTATGTCAACTTCTGGTAGGTTAGGTTCTGCAAGCGATAGCATCAACCCGATTCTACAAAGAATATTGGGGAGTAACCCTGTACGCGACTGTAAGATACCCAGTTTATTACGGGAATCCTTAGAGGTGTGAATACGATTTAGGCGCATGGAACACTACCCAAAATAGCCTTCCTCTATTGTCGTGTGCCCCTCAGCCTGCTGATACGCTAAGTGGAATGTATGCGAGATATGAGGTGTCAACAACGACAGGAGAGAACCTGCAATTTCAGTATCAGTTGAAAGCAAAACAATTTGATGACTGGCATAGGGAAAATAACTTTCAACAAGAAGTTGACGGTGGCTGCTATCCAAACGACCAAGCGGTGTGTCAAGGATCATCGGTAGTGGTTTACCGGAGGTTTTTGCTAATCCCCATAATAGGGCTGTTGTGTAAATTTGCTGTTCCCCTGCCGATAATTCATCCTTTGAAATAGAGCGATTGTCAGTATCATATAATGTCACAGCAAAGGCATGCGGATCAATTTCAACGCGTTTAATTCGATCTGGTTTGTGTGACAGCAGATTGAAACCTTCGACAATAGTATTGCTCAGCGTAACCATCTTCGCTTGTGTGAGTTGCGCTGTATATTCAGCAAGCACTGTCTGCACATTCTCTACCCGTTTTGGACGTTGGATGTGTGCTTGCCTTTGCTGCTGAGTGTGATATAACATATCCCGTTTATGCTTTGCTTTTTCTATTTGATCTGTCAATAAACAAATCATTTCATCTATATTCTGTTTCTCTTTTTGTAGTTGTCCAAGCGTTTTATTCAACTCTGATAGATTCTCGATTATTGGTTTTAACATATCTTCGGGTGGCACTTTCTGAAGAGCGTTTTCTACTTTTTTCAGTTTTGACCGGGCAATCTCCAAGACTTCGTTCAATTCCTTAAACTCTTGCGGCGCCTTACTCAGGCAATCATCAATCCACTCTAATATATAATCATACTCAGCCGGTGAGCGTTCCCGGATCTTTTGGAAGTCGCGCAACTCCTCGGGGTATTCAAGTTGTTCTGTCAACAACGAGGCGACTTTATTTTGAATCTGTAAAATTTGTGTAGGTTTCAAAGATATGTCTGCCCAAAATTCCTCGGACGGAAGGTGCTCAAGTAATAGATCTTTGTGTGCTTTTAAAGCGCGATTTTTTGCCTTCCATTCATCTAATTGTAGCTCTTTAAGAAGTTGTACTTTCAACCGCTCCAGATTTTCTGGAACTAAAGCAAATGGAAACAGTTCTCCACACTGATAGCGAATTTTGTTCTCCAAGTCTTCAATCTCAACTTGGTGTTGTTCCTGTTGATGACTCAAATTTCCGCGTTGCCGGGCATAATTTCCACCTTCGGTTGCAAGTTGGTGTTCCTGTTGTTCAATTCTATCTTCTAATTCGTCAATTTGTGTTGTGTTGTCTTCAGATTCAACTTCAGCATCCGCAAGGCTGCTTTGGAGAGTTTTAATTTCCGATTCCACCTCACTAATTTCCTGTTGAACCGATTCTGGACTATCACGTTTAACCAAACGGTTTGAATAGATATGCAGATCGGATTGCAATCGCTCTACTAAAGTTAGCCCGAACAGTGCTTTAATCGACTCTCTGAGAAAAACATCATGACCAGAATCATCCACTAATCTCCGAACATTCTCACCATCAAAAAAGAAAAATTGAGAAACGCCAATAGAAATCAATTCATTTATGTAATCTTGCCAGTGCTCCTTTCCAAACTCAGTGTTTAACCTATCATTTTCATAAATAGCAAGGTCTTCTTTAACAATTTCTCTACCTCTTTGACGTTTCCACGAGCGTTCAACCGTGTACCTTTTTTTCTCACCGTCGCGGGCATATTCAAATTCTAAGGATACAGAGGCACGGTCAATGGGTGAATTCGCAGTGGGGCTTCGATGAATTATTTCAAAGAGATAATTGTAATATTCATTATGGCTGACTCGGCTCCCAAGTGAGCGTTTGCCATACAGACAAAGGCGAACAGCGTCCAGCAGCGTCGTTTTACCAGCACCATTCATTCCTCCGATAAGGATTATAGGTTTTCTATCCTTTGGTGTGAGGTGAATGGTTTGTATGCCACGGAACAAACCTACATTGTTAAGAGTGAGTTTGTGGAGAATCATTGCTGGAACCGCTATTATCTATATTGGAGTACACTTCTTCTGCTGAACGCCAGTCCTCATGGAAGATTTCATCAATTCGGTCTTGTATCTTCGCACGTCGGCTCATTCCGTCCATTTGCTGTTCTGTGTCAAGGAGTTTTGAAACAAGAATGACAGGAACCTCTTTTTCTTCGCAAATTGCTTCCAAAATTTCTTTATCTTTCTTCCTAAAAGAAAAAGTATCATCAAGGATCCAATCACGCTCTCCAACAATCTCTGCGTAAATTTGTGGGACGGCATCTTCCCAATCTTGGCGTTCGGTTCGCCAGATTTTACGGATTTCTTCAAGCTCAACATCCGTAATCAATTCAATGTTCGGGTCAGGCCCCTTTTTGCGAACTAACTTTTGGACATTCAAAAGCTCTTTTAAGAGTTTTTTGCAAAACTCCAGTGTATAGGGACCATGGACGAGTTTATTATTCAGAATTGTAATCTGTCCATTTCGTCGTCGGCGTTCACGAATTTCAGGTTTCTTTTCAGGATCTTGGGTTGAGGCAAGGAAGTCACGGAACTCAAGCAGCGGTAGCATCCAGTCCTCGCCGTTATCAATGAGCCCTTCCATTGCTTTGTCTTTTGTAACGACAGTACAAGTCCAGCACCCGAAGCGGCTATTTCCACAAGATGGAGTCGTTTCATCAACCACCAGCGGACATTCACCCTGTGCATTCGTGTTACGGTAGAGCGTCAGCAATTGCTTATTATCACCACCCCATGGAGAAGAAGCAGACAACAAGTACATCCATACATCGTCTGTTGTAAAATCAACAACAGGCGTATAGACAAAGGCGTTGGGTAGCGTCGTATGTAGCGAGAGAAGTGACTCTTTTATGCGATGCAAACTTAAGACCTGATCACGTGTTGCACTTTCACCCTTGCGAACCCCCAGAACCATGATAACTTCGCCGTGTTCAGCAACTCTGTCTAAGATAAATTGATTCGCTGGTCGGATTTTCATCCGATCAGTACACCACCTGAATCGAGTATAAGGCGCAGGATATCCCCTTCCAATGAGATTGACCCAGAAGGTATCATCAATTCTTGGACGGACGAGAGCTGTCTGAAACGGCATCTCCTGTTCGCGCGCAGTCGTCTCAATTCGGTCTAAAGTGCCAGTGATATAACTAACGATTACCGGTGTCTCAACAAGCGTATCGGACGAAATCACATAGACTGGGTATTTTCGTTGTTCTGGTGGCAGTTCGGCGAGAGCATACCAGATGAGTTGAAGGGCAGTCGTTGAGTCTTTTCCGCCGCTGTATCCGATGACCCACGGCCGGGCATTTTCAAGATAAACTTCTTGAATTTCACGGTGGATATCGTCAAGATCACGCGAATTGAAGATACTGTAGGGGGTCTCTGCCATGAGCTCATTCCTTATCAAAAACATAAAAATTGATCGTCTAATGCAGCTATTTAAGTATAGTATAATTCAGTTAAAAATACTACACTTTTTAATTCAAAATTCCAGAGAAGAGGTAATATATCACCCTTTTAACTTGCAGCAATCCAAAGTTTCCGCTAAAATATCAATAGACGTTGGATATTCGTTCATCATATGAAGGTTCTGCTGACCTCCACCTTCCGACATTCTACGCATTTCCACACACGAAAATAACAGTAGTGGAGGTTCATAGGTTACAGCCAGCAAGTAGCCCCTGATTTAGCGTTTCTGCAGAAATAGGATTAACACTTATGCAGATTTCTTACCGTGCGATTAAAGAACCTAGCACCCTTATCCGTAGACTTAGGTACGTGTCCCAAATATTACGAATCGTGGGAAAACGTCCACTGAACAACGAAATTTTGGTGGCTAAGTTAAGAGATTGGAGTAACACCTACAGCGACGATCTTAAAAATTATAAATACAATACAGGTGCAGCACACTCCATGAAGAAAAAACCGATGACCCTATTAGCTAGCAACTATCTTGACTTAGCTGTTAAGTTCGGATTACTCTCCAAAATTTCAAATGTTTATCAATTAACAAGAATTGGACGAGTCCTCCTGAACTTGCTCAATGAAGCATCTGACGAGGAACCAAACTTGTTCTGTCTTCACCAAGATGAACGGATTTTCTACATTTATCAGATTCTACAACAAGATGCTGATATTTTGCTAACTGTCGTTCATATGCTCCAATTCCTTGAAAATCCGACTCACAAAAATTTACAAAAGAATTTTCAGCATGCTTTCTTGGATCGTCTCAAAGCAAAAATTTCAACAAGTTCACAAGAACATATTACGGGACGCTTACATGACAGACAAGTTGAGGTTACTACGGAATGGAAAAAGCCCGAGGGTTATGCAGCTTACATTATCCCATCTCGCTTACACTGGCTTTTAGATCTCGGACTGTTAGATTCAAGAAAGGAAAAAAATAATTTCATTTACCAACTTACGGAAGCAGGACAGCACTTGGTAGAGAAAACCTTACCTCAATTGCCAAATTCCGATTTACTTGATGTTACAGATTCATGGTTCAATACACATTTTTTTTCTAAGGTCAGCCCATACATAATCGCCGCTAATGATTTTCGACAGTGGCAAGACCTCAATGACGAAGTTCGTCAAAAAGCATGTGAAAAATATCTGCCTGCTGCGTTTGATAAATTTCGGAGAAGCAGCGTTCCGAAAATTTCCCTCACGCAAGGAACGATGTATCTATGCATACGTTTCGTAACAGAGTTGCATCTGCTCACAAATGTACAAGAACTTATCCAATGGTTTCAAAAACCGCGTAAATTGGGAAACTATAGATATGAAGTAAGGACCTCAGCACGAGAAAACGAAGCCTATTTCGTAAGAGTTCATATTTAGATTTAAAGAAGGGAATTATATAAGTGAAACCACTGTTATGTGTTGTTGATACAAATTCTTTAATTCACATGCGGGATATTCGCGTCGCTCGAAGATACCTTGGGCTCTGGCTTTGGCGGGAATTTACCGTCGGAGTAAGTGACAAAATTATCGAGGAAGTCCAAAAGCAGAGAAAATATCATCCAAGTCACCATATCCAAAGGAAATGTACAAAATCAAAATGGGCATTTCAAAACCAGATTGATAAATTGGAAAACGTGTTCCTGCGACCATTCTATCCAAACATGGAGGGAGACAAAGACAAAGGCGAACTTCATAATTGCTGCGTTGCCTTAGAAGCAATCCTTAATGATAAACATCGTCAGATTATTTTTTTAACTGATGAGCTTCATTCCACAAATCCATGCAAAAAAGGTTTTATTTATTGTATCTTCGATACTTACCCTATTGGTAAAATATGGTCATCTCTTGACTTTATCCTCTACCTTTTTCTAAGACACCGCAAGAATTTTTCCCTTCCTGAAGCAGAAAATGTTTTAAGAGATGTAAATTCCCGGATCGGTGGCAAAGTTGAGGATGCTCAGAAAAGGTTAACTACCTTTAACCAGAAATTAAGGCAGATTGATCTGACCCTTTCACAATTGCGTAGTTTATAATAAGGAGACAGCCATGAATACAGGTCAAATTGATTGGGACCGTATATTTCTCAATGGAAACCCTTTTGATATTATCCCCCCAACGGATCCGGAACAGGTCATCTGGGTTGGAATGCCAAAATTGAAGGAACGCTTCAACGAAATATTTGAGATAGCGATTTCTTCTGATTCCACACAAGTTGTTCTCAACCAAGGACCCTACGGAGGTGGGAAAACCCATGCTTCACTCTACTTTAGATGTGAGAAGAACTTACCTTCGGTAAGCCCAAGTGAAAGCAGAATATATACAATTCCCATTCACATCCCAAGAGACAGTGGAAATCCAGATCAAGGTTTCTACACGGAGCTGCTTGATAGATTGGGTATGACCCACGTTCGAGAAATTATACGAGGTGCCGTGAGTAATCTCTTGGAAGCAGAAGCATTGCAATCGCTCCATAAAGTCTTGGGAAGTGAGGAATTAGCGCGGGCATTCTGGTTGCTTGGAACAGAAGACGCAAGCGAAAAACAGGCACTATTACGCGCCTATTTTCTGGAGGGCAGTACACGCACTGACCTAAAAAAACTCGGCATAGCCCGAAACATTACCAAAGCTCAAGATCGCTTCCGAGTGTTGGCTGGTGTCCTACAGTGTTTAATCGGGCTTGATCCAAGTCGAGACCTTTCACGACACTCACGGGTTTGTCTCTGGATTGACGAAATGGAGGACATGATCTATTTCACCTCATCGCAGTTTCGGACACTGACTCAAGGGCTTCGGGATATAGTTGATCGACTTCCCAATTTTTTCACGTTGTTTTTAAACATGTCCCTTGCAGAACCTGAAGAGGACAAGGATATTGAATTACTTTTAGGACGTGCAGTGATGGATCGGGTTACCGATGTCGTCTATTTTCCGGAGTTAAAACCTGATGAAGCAGTGCAGTATGTGGATGAACTTGTCAATCATCCTCAGTATCGGGACAAACCTTTACCGAACGGACTTCCTCAAACTTATCCATTTGACGAAATAGCATTGCGTATGCTTTTAGAGAATTTAGAGAAGCGAACGCCTCGTGACATCAACAAACGATGTAGTAAGGCAATCAACTATGCCTTTCGCGACAATCAGTTTCATCAAGTAGGAAAGGGCATTATCGATCCAGAGTATGTGATGAAGATTGAAAAGAGTGAACTTGACCAAGATATAGATTAAACATGCTACTTTGTCTTATCACCCGCTAATTCGAGAATATTAATCCCTTTCATAGTGCCAGATAAATTGGATGTGTTTCGCCACATTTCCCTTGCATTCCAAACCGATTTCGTCTAAACTCGTTTAGCAATTCATTCTGCTTATGAGGAGAACAGAACATGACTATCCGAGTCGGTATTGTAGGTACAGGTGGGATTTCACGTGCACACCAGCGAGCTTACGCGAAAGTGGGTGGTTTCGAGATCGTTGCGGTGTGCGACATCATCAAAAGCAAGGCAAATGAAGCCGCTGAACAGTGGGGTGTTCCGAGAAAGCACGTTTTTTCAAGTTATAACAAGATGCTTGAAATGGATGAGATTGATACCGTAAGCGTTTGCACCTACAACCAAGGACACCGACGTCCGACAGTTGCAGCACTGAACGCTGGCAAACACGTCTTCTGTGAAAAACCGATGGCGGCGACGCTCCCGGATGCCACCGCGATGACTCGTGCAGCGAAGGCGTCCGGCAAAATTTTGCAGATCGGTCTCCATAGCACGTTTAATCCGAGACTCCAATTCGCGAAGAAGGTCATCGATGAAGGATTGCTTGGCGATATTTACTATTCCGAGTCCTCTGGAGGCAGGCGACGCGGGAATCCCGCGCGCACGTTCATCTATAAAAAGACGGCGGGTGCCGGTGCGATTGTAGACATCGGGGTCTATAACATGCACAATTCACTGTATGCGATGGGGTATCCGAAACCGGTGCGGGTCTCCGCTATCACCGAGGATTACATCTCACAGCAAGACCCACAATTCCGGGGTATCATGGATGTCGAAGAGTTCGGTGTGGCATGGGTGCGGTTTGAAGATGGCGGTGTGATGGTGTTCAAAATCTCTTGGGCAATCCATCAGGATTCGCTCGGTCCGAGTTTCTGTCTCGGTAAAGAAATGGGAATCTCCTTAGATGGGCCGGTTGTCTATGCCGATGCCTATACAGACGATCTTCAGAAACTGGTGAAATCGGAAGGATTGACTGCAGAACCGAATCCACCAGAGGGGATGACAACGATCCGTTTATCAGGATTTCCAGAGGTCGATGTTTGGGAGGCACAGATGACGGCGTTCCGAGAAGCCGTCAAAGCAGATGCCCCGTCCCCGATACCGCCGGAGGGTGTGCTGCTTACGAACGTAATTATGGACGGTATCTTCCGCTCACATGAATCGGGAAAAGAGGTTGCAGTGAGAGTGCCGGAGATTTAGTAAAGTGTGTCTATTCTACATAAAATCTGTTATGAGGAGATCACAATATGACTGTCCGAGTCGGTATTATTGGTACGGGTGGCATTTCACGTGCGCACCAGAGCACATACGAGAAAGTAGGCGGTTTTGAAATCGTTGCGGTGTGCGACATCATCAAAAGTAAGGCGAACCAAGCAGCGGAAGAGTGGGGTGTCCCGAAAAAGCACGCATTTTCAAGTTACAACAAGATGCTTGAAATGGACGAGATCGATGGAGTGAGTGTCTGCACTTACAATCAAGGGCATCGTCGACCAACAGTCGCAGCACTGAACGCCGGTAAACACGTTCTCTGTGAAAAGCCGATGGCGGCGACGCTCCCAGATGCCACCGCGATGGTACGAGCGGCAAAGGCATCAGGCAAAATCTTACAAATCGGTCTCAATCCGACGTTTAGTCCGAGACTCCAATTTTTAAGAAAGGCGTTCGATGCAGGGTTATTCGGCGATATCTATTACTCTGAATCCGCAGGATGCAGGCGGCGCGGGAATCCGGGACATACGTTCATCTACAAAAAGACCGCGGGCGCGGGGGCAACTGTCGATATCGGTGTCTACAATATGCATGCCTCGCTGTATGCGATGGGTTACCCGAAGCCGGTACGGGTCTCTGCCATTACTGAAGATTATATCTCGCAGCAAGATCCGAGGTTCCGTGGTATTATGGATGTTGAAGAGTTCGGTGCGGCGTGGGTGCGGTTTGAAAACGGCGGTGTCATGGTATTCAAAATCTCTTGGGCAATCCATCAGGATTCGCTCGGTGGCAACTTCCATCTTGGGACGAAAGCGGGATTCTCGCTGAGTGGACCGGTTGTTTATGCCGATGCGTATGCTGGTGATCTCAAGAAATTTGTGGAATCAGAGGGATTAACAGCGCAGCCGGATCCACCAGAAGGAATGACCACGATCCAGTTCTCAGGATTCCCAGAGGAAGATAACTGGGCGGCACAGATGATAGCATTCCGTGAAGCCATCAAAGCGGACGCACCGTCGCCGATACCCCCAGAGGGTGTTTTGATCACAAATGTGATTATGGACGGTATTTTCCGTTCGCACGAGGCGGGGAAAGAGGTAGCGGTGAGAGTGCCGGAGATTTAATAGCGATCAGTCGTCAGCAATCAGTTTGGAAGAACCCCCCTAAATCCCCCTTATCAGGGGGACTTTGAGGGGAAATGCGTAAGTCCTAATTCTTCATAAAGCCGCGTCTACTGACTGCTGACTGCCAATTTTAAGCCGCCCCTATTTTGTTTTCGGACGGATAACACACATCCATGCACGCATACCGCGCACATCCACCGTCAATTGCTGGGAAATTCTGAGAGAACGCCGTTGCTTCAACTCATCATTAAGCAGTCTGCTTTGCGAAGTGAGTAGCACCATCCTTCCTCTTGGATTCAGGACGCGCTCGTATTCTCTGAGACATTGGCGATATAGACTCGTAAGTTCCGGGACATTTCCGATCGTCTCTCCGAACGGGAGGTTACAGACGATTTTATCAACAGTGTTGGATCGTAACGGCAAACTCTGTGCGTCCCAGTGAAAGAATTGACACGGCTGGTGTTTCCTCCCGAAATTCGACACCGTCGCGTCTAAGGCATCTGTAGAGACATCGCCGCCGATTAAGTAACGATACCGCTTGATAAGTGCGCGTTCCAAAAGGAGAGTTCCGGCACCGCACATCGCGTCCAAAAAGACATCCTCTGGGTGTGGTCGTGAAAGACGCACCATACTGTATGCCAAAGTCGGTTTGAGGGATGCGGGAATATGTGCCTGTTTATACGGACGCTGTGCCATATCGTTTGGGGAAAGCCTGATGCTGAGATAGCCATCGTCTCCGTGTACCTCTGCCCAGACATCTAAAGCCGATTTTGACGACCCCGAATACCACCCTCGGTCTATCAACGCGCGTTCTATCACGCGCTGGAGATCAACCCGACGGAAGTTGCGCTTTCCTGAAAGCCGACTTGTCACCCGAAACGGCATCCGTTTCCGTGTTTTGATACCTATCTGCCGACAACACTCAAGTGTCGCTTTGAAATTAAAACGCTCAAGCGAACGGCTTAATACCGCTAACGAGCTGCGTGAACGGGTCATCTTCGGCATCTGCTTTAGAATTAAGAAGAGATTCTCGGCTATTCGCAGCGATAGCAGTTCACGCGGGTTGCCGGTATATTCAAAGAGGATCCGCTGAGGCTTCCGCCCAATGATTTTCAGATGTCCTGTGTCGGCAAAGCGTTCGGATAACTCTTCGCGCGCAATGGTTTCGAGTCCTGCGCTTACAGTGATTGCATATAACATATTGTTTACCGGATATCAACTGTCAGCGGTCAGTCGATTTTAGAAAAGAATTTCCTGTAGGTTGGTTGAACGGATAGTACCAAAACATTAGCCGCTAAAGATTATTGATGTCAGGTATACACCTTCTATCTGAGAGATAACAACGGGCATATTTCACGCGTATTTGGAACGCCACCCCCGCTTTTCGGTTCCGCTCTACCCAACCTACGGAACCTTGGAAACACTAAAATGACACCTATGATACGGTTGAAAATCACACCTATTGGGGTTCGGGCCAATCCAGATGGCGATGCAGGAATTGGAACGTCTTATCAGAATTAATCTGATGTCCACCATCAAAGAATTCGATCTCTGTTCTATCAGCGATTCCCAATCGAACGTAAAGCCGACGAACGACAGCGAATTCGTGCGCAACCCATTCATCTGGTGCAACACCATCATCATGTCCGCGTTCCACCATGAACGGACGCGGCGCAATCAATCCCGCCATCTCGCCGTAGTTAAAGGTATTTCCCAAATCGAACTCCGGCATCTCATACTCACCTGTGAACATATAACTGTACCGAGAATGATAAGTCGCATTTTTGACGATCCACTCGTTGAAATCCGCGGAACAGATGGAGCAGGCATAGCCTTCAAGCAGGGCAGGGACGCGCATAGCCGTTTTGCCGCCGTAAGATAATCCATAAAATCCAATTCGATCCGCATCAACGAAGGATTGTTCCGCGAGCCAATCCAGGGTTCGCTCATGTTGACGGATGATCAAGGAAAAGAGCGACCATTTTACCGGATTCGCCTTACGTTGGATAACGCGGAAGGCATCCACACCAATATATGGATTTTGTGGCGCGTAGACGACGAATCCTCTGTCCGCTAACTGGGCAGCGTAGGAGTGATAGACAGATTCTATTCTTGGATCAGCGGTATCCTGTGGTCGTCCCTCTAAGCCGTGTTGACAGACGACAACGGGACGCTGTTCACCAGGTTGAAGATCGTTCGGAAGAAGCAAGATACCGTAAGCGAAAACGTCCTTCCAAACATCAAGAACGACTTCGTATCCCTTCCAGAGGGGTTCATCGTAGATGAGCCGCGTCCTTGGATTGGCAGGGACATCAGGGGGTGGACACCTACCGATAACTTCGTCCCAGAAATAGGCTTTGGCATCCGTACACGTTTCCTCCCACTGTGCGAGCGAAGAGGTATCAGTTTTATCCCAGAAGAATTGCTGCCGTCGCGATGCCGCTTCTCTCAAAAAGCGTTGTGATAGATTCACCAACTGCATAAACTGTCGCTGCTGACGTGCCCCGTAATCAAAATCGTTAACCGTGGATGATGAGAGTTGGTAGTGGCTGTCAATATGTGCACTTTCAACACCAAGTCCAGTAAGTAAAGCAGTTAAAGCGTCCTCAGACCCCGGTAATCCATCTACAGGAGAAACGAGGCGCAAGGCATCGCCGCTGTCAAGCATTTGATAAAAACCGTGAGCCTTTTCAAACTCCGACTCTACTGCATGGATCGGTGGTGATACCAACTGTCCCGGTGCAGCACCACCCCGTCCATCTCGAACGGATGGCGGACCAGCGACTTCAGGTCCTCGGCTTGTTTCGATAACCAACGGACGCGGGGCAATAAGACTCGCGATTTCAGCATCGCCAAATTCGTGTAGCAGTCCCCACACATTTCGATAGATCGGTTCTCGCCAGACCTCCTGCCGAGATTGGAAATACCCACTAACAGCGGTCGCTTGGATCCGTGTATCGACTGCCGCACTGTAGAGTGCAATCAACCCACCTTCGCCGTACCCAATGACACCAACTGGGGCATCGGATTGAGACATCCAGTCCACTAACGACAACACCTTCTGAACTTCATACCCGATGATGTTCCTTCCGAGTTCAAACGCCATCCGATAGATAAATTCGCGGTGCGGTTGATTCGTCATCGCGCCAAGGGTCGGGTTTCCCGAATAGGTATCGTCACGGTTAATCAGAAGCGGGACAACGACACGACATCCTGTCTTCGCCAAACGTCTCGCAAACTGTGCGCTCGCTGGCAATTCATCCGTCACTCCCGCTATCATCTCTGGTGTCCAATCAGCATCGGGTAGGGCAATAATCTGTGCAGTAATTGGGACATCGTGCTTCGGTTCCAACAAAAGCCCCTCACCCTCCACCTCATCAAAAACCTGCCATCGAACACGGGATGTAGTGTAATTCTCATCCTCTGTGAGCAGTGCCGAGGCTTTTGTCGTGGCGATATAGGTAAGTTCCTCAATTGGCAGCCGTGGATCGAGGCAACCGATCCGCTTTCGAAGGCTCGCACGGTTCGGTTCGACGGATTCGGTATACGCATTGTGTGAACTATAATCGCGATTCCACAACTCTGTCCGACCTTCGACAGAATCAGTTATTGCGCGGGAAACATAACCGTCAAGTACCTCAACCATCTGTGCGGCAAGATCGCCGTCTAACGTTAAAGGGATCGTTCCATGTAACATTTTAATTTTACCTTGCGGAGGAACAACGTGCGTTTGGACTTTGACGTCCGTTCCTTATATCCGCTCTCCATTTCATTACGAGCTACGGGTTTTGACATTAAACAGGACTTAAGTACCGCTCTTGTTGGCGAGGTTTTAAACCTTGCCAGCGGGGTGCCGGAAACCGTTGGGTTCTGATCAGAAAATTACGTAAGCCCTATTAAAGATGCACAACCTAACAGGTTATGCTGCAAAAGAGCAACTGGCGTTATCCTTAAATAACGCCGTCTCGCCTCAACTGTTCCACTTCATCTGGATGCATTTTTAATAGGTCTGTCAGGACCTTGGTCGTATGTTCACCGAGACTCGGTGCAGGAGCATCTACGTTTCCGGGTGTATCCGAAAGTTTAATCGGCACCCCCGGCACTGCCACTTCACCTGTGATGTCATGAGCAATACGTGTAATCATCTCCCGTGCCTGCACCTGTGGATGGTTGACGACTTTATCCATCGTATTGATGGGACCACACGGCACACCAATGGCACCGAGGGCATTAATCCAGTCATCAGTCGGACGTTGGGACATGATCTCCGAGAGGATAGGAAATAATTCATCGTGGTTCTCCGTTCGGTCAGCGTTCGTTCGGAATCGTTCATCTGAGATGAGTTCCTGCCGGTTGACGTGTTCACAGAACTTTGCCCAGAGGGTATCGTTTCCGAGTGCAATAATGACGTGTCCATCCGCAGAGGCAAACGCTTCAAACGGTGTAATCGCTGGGTGTCTCGCACCGAGCGGTTTTGGGGCTTCACCCGTAGCAAAATAGCGGACAACGGCGTTTTCCAAGACAGCCACGAGACTATCCAACATGGCAACATCAACAAACTGCCCACTACCTGTCCGATTACGATGGTGCAATGCAGAAAGGATACCGATTGTCGTGAAGAGAGCAGCGGTGATGTCGCTAATAGAGGTGCCGACACGCACTGGAGGTCCCCCCGGTTCACCCGTAATACTGATGATACCACCCATGCCTTGGATAATCATGTCATAAGCACCTTGCTCGGCATAGGGACCGGTCTGTCCGAAACCGGAACACGCGGCGTAAATAAGGGACGGATGCTCGACTTTCAGCGTATCGTAATCCAACCCCAATTTTTTCATCGTCCCAGGACGAAAATTCTCAACAAGGACATCGCTCTGCTTCAACAACTGCTTGAATATTGATTGTCCACGTTCAGTTTTAAGGTTGAGCGTCACGCTCTGCTTTCCACGATTCACGCTCATGAAATAGAGACTAAACCCGTTTTTGAAGGGACCAAAATTTCGAGACTCGTCTCCTGTGCCGGGCTGTTCAATCTTGATTACCTCAGCTCCGAGGTCACCGAGCAGCATCGTTGCATAGGGACCGGCGAGAACTCGGGTTAAATCCAAAACCTTCATTCCATCAAGGGGACCTGCCATCTGCTATCTCTCCCGTGTACTACAATTCTTCGCCAACGATGAGGCGATATGCCTCGCGGTATTTCTCGCTTGTTTTGGAGATAACAGTCTCCGGCAGTTCAGGCGCGGGGGGTTGTTTGTTCCAACCGATTTCGGAAAGGTAATCTCTCACGAACTGCTTGTCAAATCTCTGCTGTGGTTTGCCGGGTTCATAGAGATCTGCGGGCCAGAATCGAGAGGAGTCCGGCGTGAAAACTTCATCAATGACGATGAGTTTGCCGTCGCGTTCCCCGAATTCAAACTTGGTATCACAGAGGATAATTCCAGCACTTTCGGCGTGTTCACTCGCGGCTCTGAAAAGTGCGAAACTAACATCAATCAACTTATCTGTAAGTTCGCTGCCGACTTCGTTACGCATCTCCGCAATGGAGATCGGTTCGTCATGCTCGCCCTGCTCGGCTTTGGTCGTTGGCGTGAACAGAAGTTCCGGAAGCCGATCAGATTCCTGTAGTCCGTCCGGGAGCTTCTGACCACAGATTTCTCCCGTCTTCTGATAGGAGGACCAACCGGATCCGGCGAGGTAGCCACGCACGACACACTCAACATCAACCCGATCCGCTTTGTGGACGAGCATAGAGCGTCCTTTTAGAAGTTCTGCATCGGGTTGTAGAGCATCGGGATACTCTTCGACTTCCGTTGAAATGAGATGATTGTCAGCGACGGATTCCGTGTACTTGAACCAGAATTTGGATAAACCGGTTAAGACTTTACCCTTATCTGGAATGCCGTTCGGCAGAACAACATCAAAGGCGGAGATACGATCTGTGGAAATGATCAGAAGTTCGTCCCCGAGGTCATACAGATCGCGGACTTTTCCACGGTGTAAAGGTGTATAATTCGTTAAATTTGTAGACGTGATAACATTCTGGGACATATTTGTTCCTCCTAAACAATTTAAAAAATTTGCAATGAATGGATTACTACTTTATTCCTTCAGCAACTCGCGTAGCACGATGGCTGTCCTATTTGTAGTTTCAATTTGGAGTGCCTTGCCAACTTCCTGTTCCGCAGACATATCTTCACCGAGATAGTAGTAGCACGCCGCCTTAAGCACATAGAGTTCGGCATTGGAACGATAGTCGTGCCGGAAGAGATATTGGGCATCACCCTGCAGTGCATTATCAATCGCTCGAATAGCAGATTGGAAATCGTTTGTATCTTTGTGGCGCAAAAAAAGCAGATTGGCAAGCCCGACCCATGCATCCGCATTTGACGGATCGAGTTGCACGGCGTTCTGAAAAGCCTCTTGTGCCAATGGTGGATTTAGCGATAGACTGAGATGACTCCATCCCACACCGTTATGGGCATCCGCAAGATTTTCATCGAAGTTAATTGCGCGTTCAAAGCTGAGTAATGCCTGTGCGTAGTCTCCCGATTCGTAGGAACGCCATCCCCGCTCCATGTGATCCACCGCACTTGAGGTGTTTGGATCGGAATCACTGGAACAACCGCTCTGCATCAGAAAGCAAGCGGCAAGTAAGATGGCATATCCAATTTTAATTATACCTGGGGGTGAAACGACGAGAGTTTGAAACTTCAACTGCCTTCCTCAAGAGTTCCTGCACCGTTGTTGCAGGCTTCGATCGCTAAAAAATGAGCCAAAACATGTAGCCCGTAATGAAATGGAGGGCGGCTCTAACACAGAAGCCTTGAAAGCCCAAACACCGTTATTCCTCCGCAAGGGAAAATTAAAAAATTAAAAATCAGATTTGAGCGTTGTCAAGAGTGGACTTCGAAGTGCCACAGCAACGGCAACAGCATTTGCAATTATACCAAAACCGAAGATGAAAAGCAAGGTAATTGTGAGGGAAAACCACGGAAAAGAGGGGAGATGTCCCTGTGAAGCGAAAATTGAGGCGAGTCCGGCGATAATGCCGATAAGCATTCCAACAAGGAGAAGGAAACAACTTTCGAGAAAAAGCATCCACGAGAGTGCCTGCCGTCTGAAACCGAAGGCACGTAAGGTCGCTAATTCGCCGCGACGTTCAATGATATTTCTGAACAGCACCAATGCTAACCCGAAAGTACCGAGTAGCACCCCTAAACCACCGAGGCTTTGAAAAGTGGAGATATAGGTATTTTCAACCGCTCGATAGCTCGCCAAACGTGCGGACGCAGACGCAAGGTCAAAACCGTAATCCCCTAATGTTTCCTCTAAGACCTGTGCCGTCTCTGCCCGCAAAGCAGGCAGCGTTTTGATGAGGAAAAATTGGTATCCGCTCTGGCTTGGAAAGTATTTCGTGAAATTGGTTTCAGAGATAATCAATTGGCTTTGGAAAAGACTATTCACAACCGTCTCAAGTTCGAGATGGAGCGGTTTTCCAAATTCATCTTGGATGATAAAATCATCGTTAGGGTCGTGGTGCAAAATCCAACGGAGCGACTTTTCATCGCCGATAGCAGGAACTTTACCTTTTTCAGTGAGCATTAAATGCAAGTTGACCCACGGAACTCCGTCTAACATCGCATCAGACGCACCTAAAATTTGTGGTTTCTGGGGCTGGTAGAGATTCAGACAACTGACATCTTCACCCGGCAGGACACGAAACGGAATTACCTCCGATGCACTAAGGAGTTCAGAGGCATTATCGGAAAAACCGAGTTCAAACCTACCGTCCGGTGTATTCAGGTTATGGTGCAAAGGGAGCGCGGATTCAGCGACGAAGGCGTATTCTGTCTCCGGTGGAGCATCATGTCGATTTGCTCCGACTGCGACGATAATACAGCACGCTATACTGATTGTAGTAACACAAGTCTTGCTTCGTCCGGGTTGCCGCGCAGCGTTTCTGATGGCGAACCGCACTCTGTTCAACGGCTTTGTTACATTCTGTGATCTTAACCATTTATTGAATACCTCTGCCCCTATGCCAATAACCAACAATGCCACAAACAGTAAACTCACCACAGGCTGTTCCACCCATATACCTACCCCGACCCCAATCGCGGCGGCTAACCAGCTCAGGGGTCGCATCCATCTACTTTTGGATTTGTCTCCTACAGTTCCGTCAACAAAATCGGCTTTACCAGCGAGAAGTGACACGGTGGAAGTTTTTCCCACTTTGCGAACAGTTAAACGGATAGAGAGTATCACCACCGCCAGCGAAATTAGTGCGCCAATCAGCAAACTCCATACGCTGACGTAAAGTTCCATAAAGGGGGTGCCGATGGCAGGTAACCACCACGTTTGTAGTCCGAATATCATCAATTGTGCATACCCGACAGCGAGCAGACATCCGCATAGACTCCCTATACCGGCGATGATGCCCCCTTCGTAAAGGAACCGACGGCGGATTTTAGTGAGCGGGTAACCGACAGCCTGTAGAATCCCGATCTCGCGCGATCTTTGCTCTACACCGATACGGAAGAGCATCCCTACCAACAAGGCAACAGCAATAATGATAAAAGCACTTAGACTGCTAAAGAGCATCCCGAAATCCGTTGCACCGGCGGAGGCTTGAAGACCGTCAGTTTGAAGGGATACGAATTGAAATCCAATCTGTTCTGGTTGAATCTTTTTGAGGAACTCGGTTTCAAAAAGCGTGCGTGTTGCTTGAAGGTCTGAATTTGGCGCGATCCCCATCCGAATAGCAGTGAGGTCCCCGAAGCGGTTTCTCCAAAGTTGCTTACCCGTTTCCAAGGAAATAAACGCTTTCGGTGTTGCTCCGTATTCATCCCAATACGCCTCATCTTTACTGCGAATAAGGGTGTAATCAATCGGAAAAGGAGATTCCCATTCGGACATATCAGCCGTCTCGTGGATACCGGGAAAAGTAGGGATGAGGTCTCTATCTGCGGTGATACCCTCAATCGGTAGAATCCCTTTCAGACGGAACAGAGCCGTTTCGGTGATGTATTCTTCCCCCGCTCCGACGCGGTAGTATGCGACACTGATCTCGTCCCCGACTTCCACGCCAAGGTCGGTTGCCGTCCATGTATTGAGGATAATTTCAGGATTTTCTAATATTCCTTGCGGATAAGCAACGGCATTTGAAGTTTGAGAGTCTTCCTCCATTTCATTTCGGGCTTGGTTTTCGCTTCCGGTAACACTTCTGTTAAGAAGTTCAGAAAACTCCCCTTTATCAATGGGGAGTGCGACGATAGTCGAATATGGAACGGTTCTGCCATTCGCAGAAATCGTATTCGCGAGATAGGTGAGTGTTGGGAGCGTTGAGATACGGTTTTCAGCCGCGACCGTTAGCGCAAAATCAGAAAAGATTGGTTTCAGGAGATACTGCTGACTTTGGACATCAAAGTAGGTGCCGTGTTCTTGAATTTCTAAGTCAAGTGCGTCTATGCTCAACGCGAGATCGTTAGACGAAATTGGAGCTGTTTCCGCCGTAAACAGAGCGTTGATCCTATTCCCTTGCCCAAGTACTTTTTGTAAAACTGGGAGCGCGATGAACGCGTTCAATGGAAGACTTTGATGTGCGCGAAGACTGAATCTCCCAGCGTTCTCAGTAGGCACAATCTCACTAACAACCAAGCGTAGACTTTGGATAGCCTCGGATGCGTCGCGCGCTCCGAGAAGAAACTCTGGATGGATGGCAGCGGCTTGAGGGACATTTACGAGGAGCGTGTCTCCTACTTGGACGTTCAGTTCTTTCTGCAGTGACTCATTGATAACGATGGCATTGAAGGGTTGTTTATCTGTTTTGTCCAGACGCGGCGCGGCACTTCCTGCCCAAAAGGTGAAGAAGTTATCAGTTACACCGATGATGTTTACCCTTGACGCTCGTGTTTGCGTTTGTGGTGCAACGACCGTCCCGTTCAGTAAGACTGCTGAGACCGTGTTCTGTCGATCCAACACGTCTGGGGGAAAAAAGCGGTCAGCGAGGAGGGCATGTTGGATTGTGCCGAGTCGTTCCTTTGTTATGCTCCGCAGGCTTCCTCGCACAGAATCTCCGACAATCAATGCCCCAGCGAGGACACCCGTCGCCACAGCCGTACAAAGCGCGACAATGAGATGTATCTGCCAAAAATATTTGAAGGAACCCCAAGAAAATTTGCGCATAGCCTTTTTAATAGTTTTAACCATCAACTCGTGCCTTTGAAAGCTGTAGAAGACGAGTTGATGGTTAAAGTTATCGGATAACCGATACCTCTCTTATGGTGTTTCGAGTGTTAGGTATCCCCGTTGAGGGTGAAAGTACCATCTGAAAGCTGCAGGTGTTGCTGAAAACGAGAAACGAGTGCGAGGTTGTGTGTGACGACAATGAGCATACTCTGTTCCACGCGGTGCAACTTAAAGAGCAAATTAGCGATAGTTTCAGAAGTAGCAGTATCCAAATTTCCGGTCGGTTCATCACAGAGAAGAATACTGGGTTGATTGATAAGTGCACGAGCGATCGCAACGCGCTGCCGTTCACCCCCCGAAAGCTCAGCAGGTCGATGCCATGCCCGATGCGCGAGCCCAACCTGCTCAAGAAGTTCATGTGCCCGTTGGGTCGCGTCAGGTTTCTGATTGAACGCGAGTGTAGGGACGAGGACATTCTCAAGCACGGAATATTGTGGAAGTAGATGGTGGTCTTGAAATACGAACCCGATGACAGCGTTTCGATATCGCGCAAGTTCAGGCTCAGAGAGTGTAAATGGATCGGTGTTGTTAATTTCAACCTGTCCGACAGAAGGCTTTTCTAATGTGCCGATGATGTGTAAAAGTGTGCTTTTACCGGAGCCAGAAGGACCCGTAATGACGACAGACGTTCCACCGGCGAAGTTAAACGAAACATCCTGTAGGACTTGAACTGTCCCAAAATCTTTAGAGACCTTGGATACTTTCAGCAGAGGACTGGTTGTTTCGGTTTGGTTCATAATTTTGTAATTCTCCAGGTAAGCACTGTCAAAAGGTTTGTCATCAAGGGACAGCGTCACAAACTGCACTTATGATGGGCAATGTATCTGATCTGCAATGAAATCTGGGATAGGAATCGCGCGTAGTGTCTCACCCGGATTCGTTACACAACACACTGTCGTGATTTGCCCATGTGCGATGTCTTTTCCTTGATGCGTAAAATGAAATTCGTAGGTGAGCGATTTCGTCCCCTTTTTGGTAATTCGGAGGCGAATGTCTACCTCATCCTCAAATCGGAGTGGGCTTAAGTATTCACACGAAGCGGCGAGTCGGGGCCATCCGATCTTATCTCCATTCCATTCGGTGGCTACACTTGTACCTAAACTACGGAGGAATTCGTGTTCAGCAGTCTCCATAAAGACAAAAAA
>JAPOOP010000474.1 GCA_026713385.1 Candidatus Poribacteria bacterium
AGAAGCCGCACGATGGGTCTGGCATTCGCAGGCGGTTGGGCATCTGCAGTGGATAAAAACGTCACACCGAAACATATCGCCACCCAGAAGTTTTTCATTGGCATCGATCTCCTTTTACGCTCGAATCAGAAGTTATCTGCATCTGATGAGGAAATTCCGATATTTGCGATAGAAATTGGATCTGTGTCGTCACAAACCCATTCTAAATTCTTTCTTTGCTCTAACCTCTCAATTATCTATTTTCGGGCTCGAACCCCCGCCTTTAGGCACGTGAGGAACTCCCGGTGCTTCGGTGAAGTGCTCGTCACTTTTTTATCAACAGCTTGCGCGTGGCGGTGTAATCCCCCGCCGTCAACGTATAGAAATACACACCGCTCGCAACGCGTTCACCGAGGGTATTCCGTCCATCCCAGTATGCGGCACGGCTGCGGCTTTGATACACACCTGCGGGTTGATGCCCCAAGAGTAATTGACGAACCACGATGCCGCGGACATTGTAGATCGAGACGGTGACCTCAGCAGGCGTTGCGAGTTGATAGGGTATCCAGGTTTCTGGGTTGAACGGGTTCGGATAGTTGGGAAGTAAAGCCGTTCTCTCTGGGATGAACACAGCCAGCAGCCGTTCGAGCTGCGCGATACCGCGTTTGAAAGTCAGCGTCCCATCATCGGCTGCGCGCAGGATGGCGAGGGCATGTTCAACCATTTCTGGTGTAAAACCTTGCCCGAACGCGAGCGTTGCGGGACCCGCAGGGACATCCCCTTCCCCAAGGTGTTCCGCGACAAGCGCAAGGTCTTTCCCATCTACAATACCATCGCCATTGACATCGAGACGCGGGTTCTTTGGGGGCTTCTGTCCCAATGCGGCTGTCACTAAGAGCAGATCCCCGGCATCGGTTACACCATCTTCATTGACATCCCATGCGGGGCTCGCGACGCGTCCGGCCACAACGATGATAATCTCTGGCGGCATCGCCGGAATCGTCTCACCCTTACGAGTCCCGGCTTGGAAGTTACGGAGTTTAACTGTCGTTCTGCCATTTGCGATCGCTGTGAATGTAACCGACAGAAGCGTACCCATCCCACTGACACCACCCTTCAAGCGTGCGGTTTTTATCCCTCTGATTTCGCCTTGTAGGTTCTGAATCCTTCCTTTTTGAAAGAAGGTCTGTCCCGCGGCTTGCTTGAGAAATCCGCCCTCTCTGACACCATTTGCTTTGAGAACATCGGGATTGAAGGTGATATTGGTTTGGTAGCCCGCAAGATCGGTGACCTTTTCAGCACGGACGTGGAGTGTCAATGTTTCACCAACCGAAAGCCGTGGTGTCTGGGTGGAAAAGGCAAATCTCGCACCCGGGGGTAGCACTTTATAGTCGGTATCGGGTGCGAACCCGAAAAAGCCGCTGAACGCACCACCACTGGTATGAACAGCAACCAAGAGGACATTTGTTCCCTGTTTGAGTGTAACAGGGAAGAATTCTTGGTATCCATGCGCCCAATTATACTGGAGTTGTTGGCGAACCAACATCCCATTTAACCAGACTTTATGATTCTCATCAGACCCAACAAACATCGTTGTTTTCTGTGCTCGCGGCGAGGTGATGAGAATCGAACCATACGCGACTTGGTTACTGACCCGGCCTGCTGACCACTCAAGCGCCTTCGACATTTCGGTGAGATTGTCCCACCAATTTTCTTCAGGCACCGCCGTCTTCAGCGTGTGTGCCGTCCAGACGCGATTTCCCACGGCGTTCCCTTCTGTTGCGCCGTGGGTCGCGATGTCGCGTTCGGTGACCTTCTTTTGAGAGGTTTCGGCGAGCAGATCTGTGCCGTTGAGAAATCCAGCATCCGGGAGCATGACCCACAACCAAGGCCCTTTGATCATCGGTCCACCTTCTGGGAACGCCGGATTCAGATGCCATTTGACAACGCCTTTATTGATGAGTGTTTCAAGCGGCGAGGCATCGGCGATGGCATTATTTCGTAAATCCAAGTGTTCAAGGTTGCCTAAAGATGAGAGTGGCGAAACATCGGTGATGATGTTGTTTCTGAGATTTAGATGCGTCAAAGTTTTTAGAGACATCAACGGCGATATGTCCGAGATCAAGTTATCCATTAATGTGAGCGATGCCAATTGTGTTAAGGCTTCAAGCCCAGAGAGGTCTGAAATTTCGCAATTGTTGATTTCCAATCGTCTCAAACTTCTCAATCCCTTCAGAGACGAGAGACTCGATAGCGACCTATTATTGCTAACTTCTAACCATCTCAATCGTGGCACGTCTGCCAAAGGCGAGAAGTCAGAGATCTGCGTGTTCCATGCGCGTATCCCTTCCAAACTCTGCAATCCTGAAAGCGCGGAAACATCCGATATAGGGTTGCCCTCAATCCCGAGCCCGTTCAGTTTTATGAGTTTCGCAAGTGGGGATAAATCGCGGATGGCGTTCTCCTCAAGGCCGAGCCAGTCGACGTTGATTAAGCCCGCAAGCGGGGAGACATCGGTTATCCGGTTCCCACGCAGTTTGATGTTGTTCAGACGAACTAAGTCCGTTAAAGGCGATAAGTCGGATATCGCATTGTGGCGTAACTCTATCCGTTCCAATTTTACAGCATACTCAAGTCCCCTCAAGTCACTGATCCCTTGCTCATCTGCAACCAACTCCGTCAATCGCGCTAAATCCTCCGTCTCCAGTAAAGCACCAGAAGGTTTTCCCAACGCTTCCGCAATCGCCGCACGCAGATTCACATCCGGCACAAGGTTGCTCGGATCCCGAATAATGCGTTGACGCTCAACGGAATTCGGCATCGGGTCAGGTATCGGAACTGGGGTCGGTATTGGACACTCATCGTTATACACACACGCGACTATCTCGCTAAAGTTCGCCGTCCACGCATCCCGTTTCACATTCCCACCACTCAGCAACCCTGTTAACCCCAAACCTTGTAAACCGGAGTTCTCACGGATCACTTTCAGGAACGTAGATGCTTCTAAACCCACGGACGCTGCCGCCTGAGAGACATCCAACGCCTCTTGAAACTTCTCATGGAAACGATGCACCGGCTCAATACCGCCAAATATACCGCCTGTCGCCTCTAACGCAACTCGGTAGCGCGCCGTATCCTGGGCTACGAACCGATCCATCTCCGCTTTTTCTACATACAAACGCAACACCTGCTCTTTTATCGGACTCGGTGCTAACTTTTCATAGGCAACACGCACGACATCTTCAAACGTCTTCATCCCTTCCGTATGGCAACCGATACATGACAAACCGTTGCGCACGGCAGGATCGCTCGCCGCAGGATTTGACACGATCGCCGTCGGGGCGACATCTATCCGATTCCCCGCACCGTCCGAGACATAATACGCCTGAAGACCGTTCGGGAGATTGAAGATAACCTCACCCCCATCCCTGTCAAAAGACAAGGGGTTCTGCAAGATGTTCTTCGGACCCACACTGCTCGCAAAGTCATGGCTCTTCCAATACGCACCATTGCGGAAAGAGTGCCGCTCCACGACCCGATTGTGCGCAGAAACCCCTGAATCGTTCGTCCCTGAACGCATCACACGCAACCCGGGTGCCCGGCGAAGATTCCCACCGACATCTATACCGAGTTCCCGTTCCAACTCAGCCTCGGTTTCAGGCAGAGATAGAATGTCGTGGTATAGCGGCGGCAACGACGCCACGGCGAGAAACCAGTCCACATGCACGAACGGCACTTCACAGACCATCTCTTCACGCAGAGCGGTGAGTTTCTGGTGCAGCACCGGACGCGTCGTCGCATCATACGCAATCACATACGGATACGCCGTCTCAATCTGCGTCCAGGCAGCCCGGGTATCCCACTCGTAATCCCGCAAGTCGATGTAGAAGACCGTCCTTTGGGCGTCAATCGCTTCCGGCTTGACGACGGTATACCCCCACGACAAACTATTCACGAGTTTTGAAAGCGCAATCTCAGCCGCTCGGAGCACCTCGGGGCCCTCCCCGGCGTTATAGAGATGGGTCGTCGTAAAATAACGAGCGGAGGGTCGGTCAAAAGCAGACAGCGTTTTGAGATGGTTCTGAATCGTCGTGAGCATCTTGTCGGTGCTAATGAAACTAACATCGTGTTCGATGTCCCAACTCGGCGCGCCGGCTTGAATCCAAGCACCAATCTTCTGAATCTCGGCGGCAGAGAGTCGCGGTTGTCCGAGCGGCATCCGTTTTGCGTCGTCTGCATCCAGCAGACGTTTAAAGAGTTCAGATTGAACCGGGACTCCTCGGACGACAGCACCGCTGGCGACCAATTGTGCTGCGGATTCAATGATGAGTTCTTCGGTAAAGGGACCATTCGGACCGTGGCAAGTGAGGCATTTCTGTTCAAGGATGAGGTGCGCGTCTTGAGCAACGTTCTGCTGCGCTTCTGTCGGTGAAAGACCGACTGTGATACATGTAAAAAAAACGAGACAGATATATGTGAGATGTTTCATTGTTAGCCCTCTCCGTGTTATCTCCTTCATGGGGTATCAGTTACAAGAGGTTCCCCACCTGCGGGTACCTCGCTTTACTGATGACTGACAACGATTCCTACTTCCGTATCAACATTTTGCGGGTCGCCGTGAAATCGCCTGCCGTGAGCGTATAGAAATACAAGCCACTTGCTACAGGCTCTCCGAAAGCGTTCTTGCCGTCCCAATATGCGGCACGACTTTTGTCTTGATACATGCCCGCAGGTTGATGTCCTAAGACCAACGTTTGAACAGCGCGTCCATCTGTTGTATAGATGTCAATTCGCACTGCTGCGTCCCTGGCAAGTTGATAGGGTATCCACGTCTCCGGGTTGAATGGATTGGGGTAGTTTGCGAGCACCATCGTCCGTTCGGGTCGCAATGACGCTAAGAGTCGTTGGAGGTTGGCTATCCCTTCCCGGAAGACCCGCGACCCATCGTTTTCAACCGCAGCAAGAGCGATCCACGTCTCTATCATCGCCGGGGAGACCGAGTTACCCATAGCAACGGCAAAAGGTGCAGCAGCACCTGTCGCGGCGTTCATACGCTCTGCGATACGGGTGAGATCAAGGATGTTCACCTTGCCATCGTTATTGATGTCAGTTCGCGAGTTCCGAACGCCCGTTTTTCCAAAGTCCTGTGCCACGAGAATTAGATCCAGAATACTGATCCGTCCATCTTTGTTGACATCCGAGGGCGGCAGGTTCACGACAATACGCTTATCCGTCGGGTTGACGGTATAAGCAGTTCCCGCTTCAAAGCCAAAAAAGCCACTAAACTCCCCGTGTCCATTGTTGTCAATCGCGACTAACAACACATTCGTCCCACGTTTGAGGGTAACAGGGAACGCATCTTGATAATCGTTTGCCGGTCGATCGACGAGTGCCTCATGAACCAATTCGCCATTCAGCCAGACCTTGACAGCATCATCGCTGCCGACGAGCATCGTTGTTTCCTGTTCCCGCGGGGATTGCAAGGAGACTGACCCGTAGACGATATGATCATATATCTCCCAGCCCGTTCCCCAGCCGAGGGCATCCGTCATTTCGTTGATGTTATTATGACTCGTTGCCGAGAGCGTATGCGCCCTCCACTTGCTGTTTCCAACAGATTTTCCCTCTTTCGCGCCGACGGTCGCTACGCTTTGCTCCGTGATGCCCCCCCCACTCACTTCCGCCAGAAAATCTCGACTGCCCAGCCAAGTGCCCGGCAGAATCACCCATAACCACGGACCCGTTATTTTCGGTCCCGCGGCGGGAGTGCCGTTGTAGTTATGTACAGACGTGCCTTGCGGGATACTGGGATTGCCGCGTTTACTGATAATCGTGTGCTCAGATAATTCGGAGAGTGGTGAGAAATCCGAAATCGAGTTGTGTTCAAGATACAATCTACGCAAGTTGGTAAGTCCTGAGAGTGGCGAGACTTCCGTGATCCGGTTGTGTTTGAGATTCAGAGATGTCAAGTTTGTCAAACTCGCTAACGGTGAGATGTCCGTTATCTCGTTGCCGGCGAGATACAACTCTCGCAAGTTCGTAAAATCCGCCAAATCCGCAAGATCGGAGAGTTCACCGCCACAAATATCTAACGATGTCAGTTTCGGCAATTCCGCCAAGGCAGAAACGTTGAATATCGGCGTACCCCAAGATTGGTATCCGGTCAAACTGATTAACCCCGACAGCGGCGATAGGTCGGCTGATGGATTTTCGCCCATCCATATCCTTTCGAGTTTTATCAGCCCCGAAAGAGCGGAGTAGTCGGTTATCACGTTACCGCCAATGTCTAAACCATGCAATTTGACTAACCCTTTAACAGGAGAGAGATCGGCAATCAAGTTATACGGAACGACCAGCCAGCGAAGGTTGATTAATCCCGCAACAGCGGATAAATCCTTTATCACGTTATGTCGAAACTCTACAGTATGCAAGCCCGTCAATGTTGACAGCGGCGATAAATCGCTTATCAAATTGTTATTGCATCTTATTTCTTCAAGGTCTGTCGCAAACTCGAGTCCTGTCAAATTCCTGATATTCGCATCATGGGCAATAAAGTGGGTCAACTTTGCCATGTCCGCTTGCGTAATTGTCGCACGCGGGGCTTTACCAAGGGTTTCCGCGACCGCTGCGCGCAGGTTCGCATCCGGGATGTTCACGGTTTGCGCCGAGGCATTTAAGGCGACGATAGAAAATATCACACAGGATACAGTGATGAGGATTCGATGTCTCACAAGAAAATCTCCTTTGTAAAAAGTTTTCACTCAAGCGTTATCTGTGCGACGACTCCGGCATGATCCGAGGGCCACACCCCCGAAGCTAACTGATCCGAGGGCTGATCCCCCACCGTCTGCGTCATCAACACTGTAACATCGGCTTCGGAATTACAGACAAATATCTGATCAATCCGTTTGATGTGTCCACGTGTGTGTTGACAAAACGGTAGGTAACACCCGCCACAGTCGCAGCAACGGCAGTATAGCCACGTTTGACTTCAAGTCCGAGCATTTCAATACCAAACGTATTGATGTAGTTGGCCCCCGTCGGATCCGATGTCGCGACATCATTCCGAGCGAGAATGACATCGTAATCCGTCAGACACACATCAACGATACCGCCATCGGAAAACATCGGCATTTCAACGTCGATGTTTTCAACTTCGGCAGCGATTCGGTAGTCCATCCCTTCGGATTTCAGCGCATCCATCAGGACCCTGCGAAAATCCATGACGACTTCTTCCGCGGGAACACTTCCACCCGCGATCCGGTCCCCTGGAAACTGACGGCGGATCAGCGACATCTCTTGTAAACCGCTAAGATGCGGCTGATGCGCCTTGATGGATTTCGCAATCGCTTGGGCGCGTCCAGGGAAGTCTGAGGCGAGAAAGGTGTTGTAGACGTTTGCGACTTCTGTCGGCACTTGGAGCAGGTTCTCGTTGTCAGTTAGAAGTATTATAAGCATCGTTATCTTCGTGCTTTTATATCTCCCCAAGTCGTAACGGAGTTATCCTGTGGATTCACAGGCATGGCGGTGAGGAATCCTTCGAGACCTTGCTGATGGTTATACAGTGCTTGTATCTCGTAGATGCTAAATCCAGTACCAAAAAAACCGGAATCGTCTATGACAATCTGATCTGTTATTTGTGAGTCCGGTTGTGGCTTTAGATATATGAAGGTGAGCGCGCCGCTAAATGAGATGCGCAGAAGATCAACTTCCTGAGCGACTAATTCACCGTCGATATAGAGCGAAAGGTCGTTGGCATACTTTGTAAATGCAATATGGTGCCATTCCCCGTCTGTAACATTAGACCCCTGTGATTCAACTGTTGAATCCAAGGGTACGTCTCCTATCCACTGAAAACTCGTGTAAACTCCGTAAATGTCTCCATCGGATAGAACTTTCAGCACTGCTGCCCCTGCTCCCTCTCTTTGCTCTGTAAAAGCTATCATGCCGAGATTGAACGCATCCTCTTGCTGAGGTATTTTCACCCAAGCGACAATGGAGAACTCTCTACTTAATCGTAATTCATCATTCAAGGCGGCGTATATCTCACCCTCGGCACTCAGTTGAAGACCTTTGCCGAATTTACCATCATCCGTCATGCGGGCCCCTGTTTCGAGAACAGCATGATTCCCGCGCGGTCCAGAATCGTCGGTCTGGGGGAATCTACCCTGATCCGTTATCTTTACCCTGTTTTTTTCAAAATAATATACGGAAACAACTTCATCTATACAACAGGGATCATCAAGCCCTGCTGTTGCGTTACCTAATATGCTACCTATGAGCAGAGTAACCAGAACACATCTCATCGCAAAATTATATCTCATCATGCTTTCTCTCCTGTCATTGAATTAAAAATAAGATTTACGCGTCGAGGTTTTGAGTCCCCAGCTGAGCCTCACCGCCCCCCGAAGCTGTTCAGATGACTGTCAACGTCTACCTTTTTCGATAGACGCGTGTGGTGCCGTTTGTCAGTGTGATTCGGGCACCCGACACGCCCCATGTACCTGCTGACCGTCCGACACGTCACGGTCACCAGACGGTATGAACACGCGAAAGTAGAGGTTCCGCCGACCCGTTAATCCGCGGGCGGTGGTTGCGAGAGTGCTGAAATTGCCGCCAGCGTTGCGAGCGCGAGGCGTGTGGCGAGGCGAAAGCGCGTTGCTTTTTCCATTTACTTTATCGTGGAATCGTCCCGATTCCAGGAATGATTGTCCGCTTACCTCTCACAGTAACACCCATAAGTTGTTTCTCATGAGATGTTAATTCATCCAAAGGGTAACGAAGTGTCTGAAGCTTGTAGAAAAACGCTTTATCAACATGTGCGTGAACCCCCGTGTAATAGACAAGATTTCCTGCTTGTGTCTCTGACCGTTGTTTTTCGAGTAAGCCCTTAAGCAATCCGCCATCGGTACGGTCGTATGGCGTTATAGTTTCCTGTGTCACAGTAGGATATAGGTTGGAAAATATCACTGTATCCCCGGTTGTCCATATCATTTCCCGAAGCCCTTCATTCGGTCCATCTTCGTAAGTTTCTTGTCCGTCTGGGGGGCCATATTTGTCAACGACTGATTTTCTGAGATCATCGGCATCTGGAACGGGATCAACAGTGATATAACCTGCTGTCCGTAGTTTGTTTTTCTCAAATGTATAGACAAGATGGCAATTGACATCGTTGATTTTGGATCTATAGACAAGGACTTGTGGTGTTCTCTCTAATACCGTGTTACCGACTTCAGAAAGTTCGACACGCTCTCGGCTGAACCCCCATCTCGTTTTGCGAAAATGGTAACCGATATTGTCTTGATTCAGCAGATCACGCATAGACCTTTTAGAATTTTCAGTAGTCTCAGACTCGTTATCTGGTTCTATACGCTCGTCCCATGGTGGAATGATAGACTCTGTGTACTCATCTGATACTGAAACCTCCTCCATTGGATAACGTGGCGCAATACACCCTGCTAACATAAAAATCATAAGAAAACAGATTGTGAATTTCATTGTCTCTCGACTCCTTAGCGGAAGCTGATCCCAACATTGTAGATAACCTCAGATGTCTCAAAAGAGAACGCGACACTCCCGATGATATGTGTTGTTGGAGAGGCTTGGATTTCAACGCCAGCTTCACCTGTAAATAGATTGTATGTGTCGTCAGTGAAGATCTCCCGGGTTGTAGAAGTGTTCTGCCAGATATTTGAATAGAACACGCCAAAAAAAGGATTAAATTGCCACTGTGTTGCTGTTTCGAGTTTGAAGATGAATCCGCCGCCACCCATAAGATTTACGTTCAGATAATGCAACGCCCGACCGCCACTGTGAATTTGTGTGTAGTCGCTCCGCACACTCCCTCTCACAAAGTAGTCTAAAGTCTTTTCAGCGTCTAAAGGCCCTGTCGCTGTCAATCGCAATTCCGCCGATGGCGATGGCGGCACATCAATTGTATCCTGACTCGCGATATTCAAGAATGCGACACTCGGAAGAAAAGAGACCTTCAACTGGTGGTTGAGTTGGTAGTCGAGGCTGCCTCTGATATTTTGTGCTCGGAATCTATGCTGCGCGTTACTTGTTCTTTGCTCAAGGTTCGACGGTGGATCATACCACTGGAAACCGAGCCCAAGTGCGCTTTTTCCGATGGGTAGGCTGAGAATCCCCGTCTGCGCAAATGCGGGCGCAGTCAGTAACGTTAGCAAAAATATCAGAAGTGATCTCTTATGCATTTAACCTCCTTCCTAAATTTAGACAAGTTGTAGAATTGGTTATCGATACAAAACCAACGATCATTTATGTGATTTCTCCTTTTTTTAAATCAGTAGTCGTTTCACTCATGGTTTATGTCTGCCTTTATGCAAGACAACCTGCAGCCAGCAATAAACAACGAATAGGAGCAGAATGTGTGAAGTGCCACCGTTTATAGTTATTTAGGTCTATTTTTAATTATTACTTATATAAATATATTAATGTCATAGATAACTAAAGATGATACAAAATTTTCAGATAAAAAGCAAATTATATCTACAAAAATTGCTATTTTTGGGATTCATCATAGTTTTAAGCAATTATTGGACTTTGGGTGAATCCGGTGCACCTATGGTTAAACTCGTGATAGACCCAAGACTAAAGACTTGGGCTTCTGCAAAAGTTAAGCAGAAGCATTTGTGGATTTGAGAAGCGGACTGGACGCTTCAACGGAGATGCCGACAATCCTGTTGAACAGGACCATCGGTCTTACGACTCCTAAGCCAAAGGAAGCTACCCCTTCCTTGAGAATGTTCATCGCAGCGTTCGGGTCGCGGTCAAGGTGTGTATGACACTCTGGACACGTCCAGTTCCTATCTGCGAGCGTGAGGTTATCATTTTTATGTTCACACACAGAGCAGCACTTACTTGTTGGAGACCATCGGTTAATCTTCAACACGGAACGGATACGCTTATGGGATTGGTGTTTGAGTTTCTGCATGAACTCACCGAAGGCAAGGTCGGAGACCTGTTTCCCCCAAAGGCGTTTCATACCCTCAAGGTTGAGGTCTTCAAAGAACAGAATATCAAACTGGCGGCACAAGTCTATCGCAAGTTTCCAATGGTGGTCTGCCCTTTGATTTGTCGTCTTTTTATGGATACGCGCAACGTTCTTGCGTTCACGTTCTCTGTTGTTAGACCCTTTGACTTTACGGGAATGTGCCTTTTGTGCTTTCGCTAACTTATCAGCGTTCTGTGTGTAGAACATGGGAGACCCGTAGCGTTCACCGTCACTACCAGTCAGGAAGTCTTTGATTCCAAAGTCGAACCCTTCAGCTTTACCTGTCTTGGGTTCTATTTTGACTTCACTATAGTCTTCTGTGAGGGTGATATACACGTCTCCGAGTGCGTCCCTTGTAACCTGAACACGTTTGATGTCGCCTGCTATGGGACGGTGCAAGGCGAACCGATACCAACGCCCGTTGAGACGGATTCTAGACGTTGGGTGGTTTCTTTCATTCTTTTGTTTCGGTAAAAGATATTCAATCTTGACCTGTTCACCACTAAAGGTCATCCCTTTGTGTTTCTTACACGACTTGAACTGCGGGTGTCCTCTACCAAGTGTTTTCATTTCATGAAAAGACTGTGCTAAACGCTTCAGGACGTTTTGTAATGACCACGCGTAAGGGATATTCCAATGCTTGTATTTCTCAAGTTTCTTGAGCTTCGTCAAATGGGAAGACAGTTTCCGATAGGAAAGTCCTTTCCCATACCGACGGTAATATCGCATACAGAGGGCAATGAAGTGATTTCGCACAACGCCACTGATATTCAAGTCGTCGTGCAAGTGGCGCAACGTCTTATCTTTGAAAAGTTTATGTTTTGTGTTTCTCATAGATTTTCACACATCACACTTTTAACCCCTGTAAAGTGGGTGGGACCGACACACAACCCAGCGGTTGCGCTTTACATGTCGGTCCAGTGTGATACGAGTATTATACCACAATTTCGGACCAAACGTCAAGGAAAATGAACGTTTGGGTCCTTTCCAAGAGGGCGGTGTCTACATCCCAAACCTAAAGGATTGGGTTTTGACACCGCAAAATTGATAATCACACCTACAGCAAAAATATCCCCTTAAATATTGAATTTTACTATAATATGTCGAAAAAGCACCCACACTGCTTGAAATACTTGACAATTCTGTAAAAAACTTTTAGAATTTCGCGTATTATACTCAGCGAAAGAAGTTTTAATTATTCCTTGCGGTAAAACAATGTAGATTAGCACTTTAACATTCCTCTCTTAAATCCGTCCTCCATTTCATTACGGACTACAGATTTTGGTAGAAGACAAGAAGAAAAAGGAAGAAACTTGTGAATTTACACAAACGGGAATATGGGACAGTCGCCGGACCACACCCTCGCACTGCACAAGCGGGGTTTGAAATGCTCCTTGCGGGTGGAAACGCCGTTGATGCAGCTGTTGCGGCAGCGTTTGCGGAAGGGGTTGTAGAGCCTTCGCACAATGGTATCGCGGGCTACGGAGGTTGTGTTCTTATCTATCGCAAGCAAATGGAAGACGTTATCGCGATAGACTACAACACTGCGGCACCGGCTGCGACCTCCGAAAACATGTTTACGATTGAAGAGGCTCCTGACGCAGTCGCCGGCTACCGAGTGCCGGGACGCGTAAACGTTCACGGACCGTTATCTATTGGGGTACCGGGGGTCGTCGCTGGCTTGTGTCTGGCTTTAGAGGAGTACGGAAGTTTACCACTCGCGGATGTCCTCCGACCCGCCATCAATTCTGCGCGTTACGGCTATGCTCCGAACACTGCAAACCGTGGTGGGATCGCAGGAAATGCGGAGCGATGGAAACAAGACTTCCCCGAAACGGCACGTGTCTTTCTCAAAAATGGCAGACCGCCGAAGAAAGGCGAAACACTCACCAATCCTGAACTCGCCCGAACCTTGGAGGCAGTCGCTGAAGGCGGGCACGCCGCATTCTATGAAGGCGCCATCGCCGAAACAATCGCAAACCACATTCAGGAATTAGGCGGATGCCTCACCGCGGACGATCTCAAGAACTATCGTCCTTTCATCACACACCCTTACAAAATTCAGTATCGAGACTACTCGGTCTATACAGCACCGCTCGGAGCAGGTGGACTGACCACTTTACAGATGCTCCGGTTGGCGGAGGAATTTGATGTAGCAGCGATGTCCATCTCTGAAAGGTTTCATCTATTCGCTGAAGCCATGAAAATCTGCTGGCCCGAAAGACTCCGTCGATTCGGTGACCCAAATTTCGTTGATATAGATATCGAAACGGAACTCTCCGACAGTTTCACCGGTTCACTCAGCGAAAAACTGAAGGCGGGTCTTGAATTACCGCAACCGGGAGAGGTCGTCTACTACGAGCCGATGAACTGTACGAGTCACATTTCTACTGCGGATGCACACGGGAATATGGTATCCCTTACACAAACGCACGGCGGTGGATTCGGTTCAATGGTGACAGTGCCGGGAACAGGGCTCCTCTTTGGACACGGTGTCGGACGTTTCGATCCACGACCGGGGATTGCGAACTCAGTGGGACCGGGTAAACGTCCACTTCACAATATGGCTCCGTGTCTCGCCACGCGGGACGGCAAACCCTTCGCCACTTACGGTATCCCCGGCGGCAGAACTATCCCGAACAACCAACTCAACATCAGCGTCGGTCTTATAGACTTACAAATCTCAATGCAGCAGGCACTGGATGCGCCACGGTTCCATTCCGATGGTGCCGAACCGATCCAAGTTGAATCTCGCGCCGGTGAAGATGTGCTCGTAGCGTTACGAGACCTCGGACACGAAGTTACCGCAAGTGCTGGCATCGGCGGTCCAGGACACGGTGTTCGCGTCTCGGACGATGGAACACACCACGACGGTGGCACGGACCCGCGCGGTGAAGGCAAAGTAAAGGCGAAATAATAGGAGAATCCGGCAATGGCTTTCCTTAAGGATGCACTCGCTGGACGACATATCGTTATTTCCGGCGGGTGCGGAGCGATCGGACTTGGAATCGTAAAAAAATTAATTACACACGGCGCAAACTTAACGGTGAACGACATCCTGTCCGATCAACAAGCAGAGGACCGACTCAGTCAGAATGGAATCGACATAGAAAAAATAAACTATGTTAAGGCAGACCTGACGGACACCGATGAAACCGATATGTTGGTAAATACGGCTCGTGAACGGTTTGGACCTATCCACGTGGCACTGTGCCATATCGGTATGGTGATTCCGAAACCGTTGTTGGAATACAATGCAGAAGAGTGGGATGAGACCATGGCGGTCAATGTGCGGACAGCGTTCTTATTGGGCAGTGCCGCATCCCGTTCAATGCTTGAAGACGGTATTAAAGGACAACTCATTTTCACGACATCATGGGTCGCGGATGTGCCGTGGCCCGAGATTGGACCGTATAACGCGAGCAAAGCTGCAATGAAGCAGTTAATGCGTTCCTTTGCACGGGAACTCGCCGACAAAGGCATTCGCGCAAACGCAGTCGCACCCGGGATCGTCAGCGTTGGGCTTGCAAAACAACAGTGGGATACGGATCCAACCTACCGTGCTCGGGCACAGAAAGCAATTCCACTCGGCGTTATGCAACCGCTTGATTCGGTGGCAGACGCCTTTCTATTTTTGTGCAGCACCGCTGCAGATTATATGACGGGAACAGTGCTACTCGTAGACGGCGGATGTAGCCTGTATCCAATGGATGACGCCTAATCCGCCCAGGATAGATAAAGCAAATTTTAGCGTGGTTTCGTAAGTAGGTCTCGTGGTCAGACAGTTCTCATCTATTTTGGAACCAGAGCCGAGGACCGAAATCTTTCAGAAGAATAGCAATCAGCAATCAGAGTCACCCGTTATCAGTTATCAGTCGTCAGTTAAAAGAGGAGGTTGTTCAACGAAAACCTCTTAATTCTCACTGCGAAGCATGCTGAAAGGATTTTCGCAGAAATTCCGAACTGAAAACTATTCCTCTGATGATTACTTCACATCTCGTGCTTCGTAAAAGGCACGAAAAGACGGAGAAATTATGTCACAATTTGTAAAAGCCGCGACAACCGACCAGATTCAACCCGGTAGATGTATTGGTGTGAAAGTCGAAGGTGTTTTCATCGGCATCTACAATGTGAAAGGCGAGTATTACGCCATGAACAACATCTGCCCACACCTCGGTGGCGTTTTGAGTTACGGCTTTTTAGACAACAACTGTGTTACGTGCCCACTCCACATGTGGGAGTTTGATGTAACAACAGGTGAGTGTGTGTGGCCAGGTGAGGAGAAATTACCCACCTATCCTGTTAAAGTAGAGGGCGAAGATATCCTTGTGAATGTGGACACACCGCTCCAAGCGAGTTAGCACCTGTTTTGGTAGATCGGCGCGGTCATCCGATCGCGCCTGTTAAAAAGAAGGAGAAAAACATTATGGCATATCTGCTCACCGGTGGTTTGGGGTGCATCGGTACTTACGTCATCCGGGACCTATTGGCCACCGGTGAAAAGGTAGTCGTTTACGATTTTGCTTACGACCTCACCATTCCCAAAATGGTACTCACAGACGAACAGCTTGAAGGGTTCACCTTCGTACAGGGTGACATCACCGACCTACCACACATCCTGCGCACTATCCAAGAACATGAGATTGATCGGATTATCCATCTCGCCTCGTGGCAAGTACCGGCGTGCAATGCGAATCCACCGGAGGCACTAAAGGTGGTTTGTGAAGGCACGATCAACATATTGGAAGCAGCACGTATTTTCAGCCTCAAACGTGTTGTGTGGGCAAGCAGTGTTGCGGTCTTCGGCGCGCCAGAGGATTACAACCACGAACAGATTCTCAACGATGCCCCACACTATCCGAAGTTCATCTATGGCGCGTGCAAATCCCTCAACGAAAGATACGCAATGCACTATTTTGATGCGTATGGTGTGGATTCGATCGGACTTCGGTTTACTGCGGTCTACGGCGTCGGTAGAACACGCGGTATGAGTTCATTCACAACGCAAATGATCGAAGCAGTGGCATTAGGAAAACCACACGTCTGTCCGTTTGGCGATGATGCGGTGGATTGGCAGTATGTAGAAGATGTCTCTCGTTCAATCGTGGTCGCTTGCACCTGTCCAACAACACAGACCCGCGTCTTCAATGTGAAAGGTGGTATCCGCCCCGTCAAAGACGGCGTGGCGTATCTCAAGACGTTAGTGCCAGAAGCACAGATTACGCTGGAACCAGGGGTATTTGGAATCTCGTGGGACTACGATGCAACGCCTATCGCTGAAGAGATGGGATTTACGCCCGACTACCCGATGGAACAAGGGATTCTGAAAACGTTCAATCGTTTCCGGGAGCGCGCAGGATTGACGCAGATATAGTTGTTATAGGGCAGAGAGCACTCCGTCTATTAGAGCCTGAAAGAATGATAATGTTGTTCAATTCTCAAACTAATAGTACTTCTTCATCTGTGCCCAAGTGACAGCCAACTTTCCGCGGGCATCAACAGACAAAACCTGCTCCCACGGAATATTTTTTCCTCTCGAATCGGCTTGATGTATGTCATCAAAGTTCGGATGTCCCCAGCCACCGCTATTGTTATCAACAACAACAATTTGGGCGGTCTTCCCTTCAAAGTCGGAGACATCCCACTCTACTCGTGCCATCGTTTCAGTGTTGTTCCCGGTTGATGTGATCACGACCTTTCCGTTAATCTCAAGGTCAACACTACACGGTGCAGGGTCATCCTTCCACGGGTGATTGCCCCCGCCGATGAGGAAATTCATCGTTTCTCCGATAATTGTGAACTCGATCGAGGTGAGGGTGCCTTGGGGTCCATCGCCTTGCGTGGCACCTGGATTCTGTCCGAGTTTTTTCCCTTTATCTGGACCTTGATACTTTTCGTATAACCCTAACCACCAATCCCCTTGATGCTCAGAGGGCTGACCGCGGCCTCGCGCTGTTGGGTTATCTCCCCAAGTCGGTTGGAAATCGAATGCCTCTCCGTCCGTCTCCCAATCCGTGAGGTCGCCCGTCTCGAAATCGTTGTTAAACGCTCGCGCTGAGGCGATGTTAACGGGTAAAACCAACAGTATCAGGAGGATGGAGGACATCATGGGCGAGAAATACATTTTTTTCATGAGATGCGTCTCCTTCTGTTTGTGAACAGGTGTGCTTCAGGTTGTTTGGGCAGGAACTTGTGAATACACGTCCGAAAGTCGAACAACATCATCGCTTCTCATGATACACTCTTGTGAAAATAATGTCAAGAAAATTGTGAATTCCAGAAGCCTCTACCTCTGTTATACATTCCAGTATCATGAAAATATGTCCCATAGAATGAAAAAAGTGCCTCCTAAGATCATAGTGGCACCAACAAACAGGGTACAACTTCCAATCATTCTCTCAGCTGAGGTAGAGGCCAATTTTCTGATTATCAGACGTGCCCAAACGACTAACGTACAACCATTCAAAAGAAATTCCGCTGCCTGTTCCCAATCTGTGATTTCGCGAGTCACACCGAACACGAGTGCGTCTCTTATCGCAAGGGCATCAGAAGTGAGTGCGTATCCAGCCGCCGCAGCAACGAAAATTGCACTCATAAACAAGGAACGGGTTACGGGGGATATGTGCAGAACAACGAAAAGCCATACCAAAATTGCGAGGTTCTCAAAAGCTGAAGGTAACCATCGGATCCATTCCTCCTGACTGACAACTGGAAAATTGGGGAACTGACGCTCCAATATGTTACCCAGTCCCAAACTGCCTATCCCACACCCTAAGGTAAACATGAGACCGCAAGCGATCAGCACAGATCGCGGCACCCGTGGAACGCCAAGTGGCATTAAGCCTGATACAACTACGATAACACCAGTACAAATCAATGAGAGGACACTGTTGCTATCCAATGAAACTGCCATAGTCCCGAAAATCAATGGATTCAAGAGTATTGTTTTCCATGTTACTTTAGAGATTTTTGCAGTTCTGTCAAACATCGCACCTTCTTACCGATTTGATTATGCCTGCGTCGTCTACCCGATAGAACTAATGGGCAGATATAACTATTTATCACTACCAAATTGCATCGGAGATATGGATAATTCCGACGATTACAGTACTTACTCCAGTAATCATCGAACCTATCACCAACACTTTACGATTGGCAATAGATGTTTGCCGTGTAACGAGGAGGATCCATCCCACCATTGCGCCACCATTTAAAAGATACGCTATCCCCTTTCCCCACTCTGGAATTATTAGCGATCCATCGGAAAGAACTATCCCTATTGTCAAGATACCATAAAGTAGCGCGTAGACACTTGCGAGAGCAAAAAGACCAACAGCAACACGCGGTGGACGAGATACAGGCGATATTTTTAGAACTATAAATATCCACGCCAAAATTCCCAGACTTGAACATATTAAAGTAACACTCGCTACCCAACTATCCGCTATCTGTGCCGGAGTTTCAGCAAACAGCCTTTCTAAAAGTGTGGCAATTGTCAACCCACCAATACCACCTCCGAAGGCAATCATAATACAACTGGCAGTAGCAATAGAAACAGAGTCTCTTTTAATGTACAAGGGACTGATACCCAAACCAATCAACACGAGGCTAAGGGCAATCAATGTAAATATACTTTCGATATCGGGTCGCAATACGAAAAGTGCAAAAAACGAAAACGCTTGTGCTGTTTCCCACGACCTCTGTTTATTTTTTCCTGGCTTGTCAAGCATCTTGATTCCTCCTTCCAAGTTATCATATCATAGACTGAAGTTGCTTTGGAAAAAACGAGGGATGGGAAGTTTATGCTGAAGAAACACCCAAGCCACTAAACCCTACGGGACTCAAGAGGGGATTGAAAATACACACGGTTTGGGCTCAGAATCGGTGCGGTTGGAAATCGCACCTACCTTGCCGAGGGGACAGCGGTACACTTACAGTAATTTATAGTCAACAATCTGTCTTGCAAAAATCAATCCGATGACGCAGATAATTGCTGTCAACGTCCGCCTTTCGCTTTTGATGGCGCGTGAGAAAGAAAAATCATGCGGAGATGGGTAGGGATACGGATGAAATTGAGGAATAAAGCGGGATACTCGTTCTCGGTATGTCTGATAGACCTGGCCACAGGATTCCATCAGATACGACTCCTCCAGGGCAATAATCGGTAGGTATTGAAAGAAATAGCCAACAATTAACACTGCTATGAGCCAATACACATTCGCGACAAAACAAACGCCAAGACTGAGTAGGAAATTACCAAGATAGAGCGGATTTCGGACATAACGATAGGGACCTGTTGTGACGAGATCTCGCGCTGCCCCGAGTGTTCTTGCCCGGGTGGATGCTCCGGCATATCCGACCGCCCATATTCTGAGAAATTCACCTGCGGCAATGCACAACACACCCATTACGACGGTGTACCACAGAGGTTCAGCAAAATAGAGTAGCGCGAAGATAAAAGGGATAGGTGTGAAACTGCGGATTTTGAAGAAGAAGTTGCCAATTCTTTTAATTTTCCTTGCGGTTCGGTGAAGTAGGTTTAAACTTTTATTTCCCTCTCCGTATATCCGCCCTCCATTTCATTACGGGCTATTCGCTCTGGGGTGCCTGTTCAAAAGAGGCTTTACAGAAAAAACAAGTGTATCATTGAAAATAGATGGGATTCATCAAGAACCTGCCCGTTTCGCAGTAAAGGGTAGTTAAGGTGACCGTCCTTAGAAAACCTCGTTCCTACATCCTATTTCGGGGTACGCCAGATCATGATACCTCCAACAACAGCGTACAGGAGGTTCGCTCCCCAACAAGCAAGAAACGGATGAAGTTTGCCACTTTCACTCAATCCCTCAAGCGTTGCGAAGGAAAGTGCCCAATAGATAAAAGAGAGGAAGAAAGCCATCACCAAACCAGCGAAGAAACCTGCTCTACCAAAACGGATAGCGATAGGCGCGCCAAGCATAACAACAACGACAGCAGCAAATGGATACGCTGTTTTGTGATACAACTTTACCTGCTCCTTGCGCGAAATCTGTCCCGCTTCCTGTTTATAGGCGATCTGTTGACGGAGTTCTTCGATTGTCATCGCCCTGGGATCTTTTTCACTTCCGATAAAACGGGCAGGATCCTCGTGACGCGCAATTGCATGTGTATCGAAAGCTTCATAATCCACCTCGACCCCGTTTTCAAAGTGGCGAATGTATCCATCCGTTAATTGCCACTGGGTAGGTGTCCACGCCGCTGATTTCGCGAACGTTACGCGATCGAGTTTCCCCTCTGTATCATGTTCATAGATAGTGAGTTGTTGGATTTTGCGTGCGTCTAAGGCGATCCGCTGTGAGTAAAAGATACGGTCATCTTTGCCTCTAAAGACGATGTTCCTACCGCGACGCGGTCTCACCTTATTTTGTAAGAGGTGTGCTTCATGAAAGGCTGGCGCCGCGACCCGATTATAAAAAAGCGCGAAGAGTCCACAAATAACGATCGTTACAATCAAAACAGGCGCGAGGAGCCGGTAAACACTGAGACCGCCCGCTTTCATTGCAGTGAACTCGTTGCTTTGTACCATCTTCCCCAGCACAAAAAAGATAGCCACAAATGCGGCAACGGGCACCACTTCCATAATCCGACGTGGTGCTTGGAAAAGCACAATTTTAACAGCTGTTATATAAGCAACATCATCATCAAACTTCTTAATGTCCTTATCCAGCAAACGGACGATAATAATCAAGGCGATAAAGAACAAAAGCCCGACAAAAAAGGCTTTGAGGTATTCACGAAGCAGGTACCGATCTAAAATATTCAAGACGTGTGTCCTATATAAAATATTTCCAATTTTTACAGGGTTGAAAACTGCATCTGCATACGGCGGGAGGTTTCGATTACGATTCAACTTTCCTATTGACGACAAGTGGCACCTTACTGTCCCGGTCCCGCCACGTCCGCAGCGTCCCTTCGCCTATCATACGAATACTGAGACAAACGCCGAACGCGCCAATAGCAATATTGGGAAGCCACATGGCAAGTGCAGGAGATAACATACCGTTCAAACCCAGACTTTGGCCGACTTGAAGCAGTAAGTAGTAAACCAAGATCACAGCTAAGCCGACACCAAAGCCAATCATCCTACCGCTCTGTTTTACCATCAACCCAAGCGGCACGCCCATTAACCCGAATGCCAAACACGCGAAGGGGATAGAGAACTTTTTGTGATACTCGACCTGCGCAAAACGGAGTTTACTGCGGGTGTAGTCAGGGTTTTGGCTGGTTTCTACAGCAGATCGTAGGTTAGTGACGAATTCCTTAAGCTGGGAAATACGCATCGAGCGTGGTGTCTGGTTCTGAAATGCACCGCGCTCCAGATCCTCGCTTAATTGCAGTGCAAGTTGTTGCTGCTGGAACTTTGTTATACGATACCCATCTGAATTATCGGTTGTTGGCTCGTAAGTGAGCCCATCGTAAAGCGTGAGCATGGCTCTGCCACCTTCAAAACCGAGGGTGCCTTCTCTCGCATGACTGAACCGAGGACGCCCTGTCCAGATACCATCCCATATCTTGACTTCCTGCATGCGACCATTCTTGGCATCCGTGGATTCGTACATCCACAATTTGCCTTCTCTCTCCAACTCCTTCATGACAGTAGCTTCTTCTAAAACGAACGTCGGATTGTGTCTTTGGATATCGCGTTTGAGTGTAGCGTAAGCAAGATTCGCCTTTGGTAGTGCGTAGTCCATCAATCCGAGATCAATGACGCTCAGCACCACTGCAATGCCTAAAAGGGGAAGCATCAGGTGATGGAAAGCGACCCCGTGTGCTTTCATCGCGATGATCTCATTATCGGTAGAGAGTCTTCCGAGAGAAAGTAAAATTGCGACCAAAGCCGCCATCGGAAGAGACAACACAACCGTCGCTGGCATCACATAGGTGAGCAATTCGACAAGGTAAATCGGACTTATCCCTTTCTGTACAAACAGCTTCGTCAACCGAAAAAGGTCATCGAAGATGAGAATAAAGGTAAAACAGATAAGTGCTATTATGAACGGTGGAAAAAATTCTTTAAGTATATACCGCGCTAATATTCTCATATCTTTATGGCTTTCAGCCATCGGGTTTCAGCCGTCAGTAAAGAGATTTCTGGTGAAGTGAAATTCTCTTGCTGATTGCTGATGGCTATCTTTCTGACTGCTGACCGTTTCTTTATGAGTTGATTTGTGCCGGAAAAACCTTCATAATTTAACATATTCGTTGCAGCATGTCCTGTTTTTAATTTGAAATTTAGCGATGAATGATGTTATCATACCCACATGGAACTTACGCTTGAATCCATTCAACTGACAACTGATGACTTGGCGGACGTAGCCGCACATCATACCTCTGCCCAAGAAATCAACTCTCCAACAGCTCCAAGGCGCCCGACTGCCCAATTCGGCTGGCGTGACAGATGGTGGTTAAACCACACAGCAGCACAGCAAGTTGCCATTCATTACTGGTTCTTCGAGTCAGACGATGAAGCACGTACAGCCGCTGATGAAGGCAGATTTCGGCTTTCAGCGCAGACTGTGCGAAAATTAGGTGGACGTGATTCTATCTATCAACCTCCATCAAATGACAAACATGGGTTGGGTGATGTGGTATGGCAGGCTGGAGTGAATTTTTTGTTCGTACAACAGACTATCGTCGTGCTGGTCGCCGAAATAGGAGGGCAGATTCCCGAGGAAACGACCCTCCATATCGCCCAAAAAATTTCCAAGAAGATTCAGAGTGCGCTGCCGTCGAAACGGTAACCCGGTAAAGGTAAATACAACCTAATAATCTTGATACCACGTTGCGGATTGCTTGGCAATCTGAACGTTTCCAGCACCCCCAAATTGGCGATGCTCAAACCACGGTAACGCGTTCTCCGCAGCAGCGTTTGCGTTCTTGAAATTCGTTGTTGCTTCGCCATCCAAGAATCGCTCAACTGCCTGAGTGTCAGGATAATATTGAACAGCATCTTTCCAGATAGCTCTGCCACAGAGAAAACCACTTGCCCCGGCACCGGTCGCGAGGTCAACGTTCTCAATGAATTCCTCAATATCTACACCGGCACTCAAAATCACCCACGGTAGTGTTGAGGTATCGTCTAATTTCTGGCAGATTTCCTTCACTTCGGCGAGTTCATACGCAGAGTCCCCAGCATAAAAACTGGCATTTTGATAATCTGCTGTGTATTTCAGATCGGCAGGAAATTCTAATTTCAGAATGTCAACTTTGTAGCTTGGATCTGTGAATTCCTCGACACTCCGAATTACAAGGTCAGGTTTCTGTTTCGCGAAGGCGACGCTCTTCGCCGTACCTTCAAGGGCATAACTCACTAATTCCAGCAAAAACGGCAAATCCTGCTTTTCGCATTCGTCTCCGACATGACGTACAAAGGCTTGCTGGTGTTCAAGAGTCTCCGCGGAGGCATCAGGGTGGTAATAGGCGAGGAGTTTAATGGCATCTGCGCCGGCGCGTTGTGCCTTGGCAATGCTCCAGTTTTCAATCGGATTGGAGAGACGTTCGTTCTCACCGACCCCTTCGCTGACATAGCCTGATTCTTCATAGGCTAAGAGCAATGCGACCTCCCGTGGCATCGCGGCTAAAGAGTAGGGATGCCCGTAAATTGGGTCAGTCAGGACCGCTGTTGCATTTGGGGAAAGGACCCGGGTAATCAAAGTTTTCAGTGCTGCGACATCTTCGTATTGGACATCAGCGTTGTCCTTGTTGAGCGCGTCTGCGAGTGCCTGTACCATGGAACCCCGTTGGTCAATCGCCATCATTTTAAAGCGACCATTCGCATCGGCGAGTTTCATGATGCCCCGCAATTTACCAGAGGAAATATCGTTCATTAACTTCTCCTTTTTAGTAGTTGTCAGCTGACCAGTGTGTCAGTGAATCGTTACAAATCAACCTCTTAACTGACGGCTGATGGCTGACGACTGACAGCTATTTAGTATTCACGTTCAACGAAAAAATGGATTAAAGAGAAAAATAGTTGCTTTGCCCGTCCATCAGGGAGATGGACAAAATTGTTCTTAAACCGTCCAGCGGCTTCCTGTAAGAGTGCCTGAGACCGCTGTTGGGCATAGGTAATCGATTTATATTTTTGCATTAATCGGAGTACACTCTCGACCTCTGCCTCAGTCTTCTCATCACGCGGACGCGCCATGATGTCAATCACATGCTGGGCTTCAGTCGAGCTGCAAGCATTGATAAGATGAATAAGAACGAGGGTTCGTTTGCCTTCACTAATGTCCCCAGCAATCTCTTTTCCGTACCTGCCAACATCGCCGATCAGGTTAAGGACATCGTCCTGAATTTGAAAGGCAATACCGAGTTCTTTGCCGAGTTCTACGAGTCCATCTACTTCTGTTTCATTCGCGCCACCGATGATTGCCCCGACCCGACAGGGTGTGATACAGGTATACCATGCGGTTTTCTGTACGCACATCGTTAAGTAATCCTCTTCATCAAGATCCCAGCGGTTATCGTTCACCCAACTTAATTCAATGTGCTGTCCCTCAACGACTTGGTTGCTAAGCTGTATGAATTCAGATAAAATTCGGAAGGCGAGTTGATGTCCGAGAATCTCGGTATTTCGGTGAAGCATTTCCCACATTTTGCAGTGGAGGGCATCCCCAACGTTGATAGCCATTGGAATACCGTGCTTTTGATGCAAGCACGGTTCGCCTCTGCGAAGTTCGGAACCATCTTCAATATCGTCGTGAATCAGGAGCCAATTCTGAAGGAGTTCAAGTGAGGCGGCAGTGTTAACGGCGCGCTGCGTATCTCCGCCGAACGCCTCACACATGAGCATGCAGAGTGCGGGACGTAATCCCTTCGCGGCGCGGCGCGGGTAGTCTAACATCATCTGGTACAACTGATGGACATCCGGGTGCTTGTGGGTAGTCGGGAGAAAATCAAAAATACAGGCATCAACCTTACTTTTGACATCGCTGAGGTATGTTGCGACAAGATGCTTTGTTGGTGAAGATTCTTGTGCAGTTTTCTGCATGTGTTTCCTTATGTTTTTCGCCGTCTTTTTATCTCACTCAGCCCTCCCATGATTTCGTTGGGTCTCTGAGCACGAACATCAAGTTTTATCGAGCATTGGTTCGCAAGTTTCGCTTTAAAATTATAACACATTGAGGCATGAAAATCAAATTTTTGTTGGTAGGATTCAAGCCATCGTAAGCATGTAAATTTCTACAATTCATCTAAATCGAGTGCGATGAATCGGTACCCAAGGGGTTTTATCCGATCGACTATAGTTTCTCGCAATTGGAGGGCACGCGTAAACTGTGCCTCCGAAACCTGTATCCGCAAAACTGGGGCGTGGTCAAAGAGTGAAACGCCCTCAAGCTCGAATTCGCTCAGGATCTGCTTGACCTCTACCAATGCAGCGGGACTTTCGGCTTGCCCAGTACCAGGATTTTTTTCCATCTTAGGACTGTCGCCTCCAGTCACTCCCCGCCATAAATCCACCATCAACGAAAACCATTTGCCCGGTAACAAAATCAGAGGCGTTAGAGGCAAAGAAGATTGTTAAGCCTGCCAAGTCTTCAGGTTCACCCCATCGGTCTGCAGGTGTCCGATTGAGAATCCATCGGTTTCGGTTGTCCTCGCGTGCGGGGGCAGTCATCTCGGTTCGGATGAAGCCGGGCGCGATGCCGTTGACCTGAATGTTGTGTTCCGCCCATTCTACGGCGAGAAGTTTAGTCAATTGGAGGAGCCCACCCTTTGCCGCCGTATAGGCGACACTCGTCGGCAGCCCGATCGCTGAGGTGAGCGACAATGTGTTGATGACCTTCCCCGATTTTTGTCGCTGCATGACATTACCACAAGCTTTTGCGAGAAAAAACGCGCCCTTCAGATTAACATCCGTAACGAAGTCCCAATCCGCCTCGGTAAATTCCAAGGCGGGGTTGCGTATATTGACCCCGGCATTATTAACGAGGACATCAAGTCTCCCCAAAGTTTCCACAGTCTGTGCGACGAGCGCGTCAATTTCTGTAAGATTGCTGACATCCGCCTGAATAGGGAGGACATCTCTACCGGTCTCACTGGCAATTCGCTCAGCAACAGGGGTTAACGTCTCTATCTCTCTCCCCACAACGACGACATCCGAACCTGCACCTGCAAGCCCTTCTGCCATCGCAAGCCCAATGCCGCGACTTGCCCCAGTGACGAGACTCACCTTACCCTCCAACCGAAATTGTTCAACGATCCCTGTAGCAGATTTCTGATTCATATTTTACTCCGATTCATGTTATATCAATTAAGCAAGTTTATTGGGTCCAATTCTATTTATTCTCTGTGGCGAGTGCCATATCGGGTTTGATTCCCTCTGGAGGTGCAACCGGAGCATCCACACCTACACGCGCTGGACGCAAGTCTTCGCTCTCCAAGGATTCAATTGAAAGGCGACATCCAAGCGCGGTAAGAATAGTTACGAGCATATCAACGCGCGGCGCAGCCTCACATGAAAGCACTTCCAAGAGTGTTTGTGGATCCGTTTCAGTTCTTTTGGCAAGTTCCGAGATCCCGCCTTTAGCGTCTATAACTGCTCGGAGTGCGCTTCCCAACGCAGCAGGGTCTCCGTATATTTGGTAATCCACTAATACTGCTTGAAGGAATCCAATGGTAGCCTCGTGGTCGTCAGTAAGCTCTTCGATGAGAACATCACGCCATTTTCTTAATTTTCTCATGTGTGTGTGCTACGCATTAATCAGTCAATCCATCCTGTTCTGCGAATTCAGACAATTGCCCACCGTCAATACCCTTTATCTTTCCATTGTGCTCTTCGGCAAGAGAGATAAGAAGGTCGGCAGCAGCGGAAGTTTTGAAACTAAATTCCAGCGCGACCACATAGATAATTGCGCTGTTAACGTTTTTTTCGCGGATCTTTTCAAGGATTACGTCCTTATTGACTTCAATCGGAAAATTATCACTTGTCGTAGGCAGCCCATCAGTTATCAAAACAATAATAGATGGATCGAGTGTTAGTGCTACTTCAAGTGCATCGAGAATATTTGTTCCAGCTACTTGGTGGGTGCTCAATCTCTCAAGAAACTTCAAAGTGCGTTTTATATTTCCGGCATTAGCCGGTAACATTTTCTCACTCATTGCTTCTGCCTGTGTAGAAAATGTTACAATGTTCAGCTTGTCATTGTTCCCTAACATCATTACGGAATCTTTGAGAGCGTCTATTGCGAGTGGCAATTTTTTCATTCCGGCTGCCTGCATACTTGCGGTTATATCAAGACAGTAGACGACATCTTTGGGTCCGCCGAATTCATCAAGGAAATCAATGATGCCGAGTCGATCTGCGATACCGGTAGCTCCACCGCCTCCGAGGAGTCCACCGTCAGAGCCACCTTGTCCATCACCACGGAATCTCCCCATGCCGTCGCCGCGTGCTCGGACTCTACCGGTAACAATACCGCGTCCATCCGTTTGCCCGGGTTGTGCAATAAGTCTGCTGAGGTTTGAGGCTTCCGCATCCCGTAATTGTGCGTCCGTCATGACATCGGGGATAACCTCACTCAAAGGTGCCTTGTTGACCTCCACATCTTTAAGAACAACACGTGGACTGAGTTTCATGACCTCATCTATTTCATTACGAGCGGCTTCAATCTTCTTCTGCATTGCATCTCTGGCAAGCTGCTGATTCGGATCATACATCTTTTTGGTCAGCGGTGGTTTCGGTTTCGGTTTCCGTTTTCTGGGAGCGTCCGCATCGTTAATCAAGTCAACTGCGAGTGCATCCGCCTGTTCCTGGCTGAGTTGATTCATTGGAAGAAACAGGTAGGTAATAGCGAACATCATGTGTAGAATAAGCGATAATAAGATGACAGAACGCGTGCGATTTTTACGTCGTCGTGCATCAATCCCCCAGTTTAGCAAATGATTTAACATGATTAATTCCTCCGCGTTTCCCTTTTTATTTTATGTTTTGTAAAATATAGATTTGTAAGCAACATATTTTGGGATTTCCGGGTGCTTACGTCTCTGACATAGTATGTTTGTTTTCAAAAGCCTGAATCCACGTTCTGCCTTCAGGTGTCAGTTCATAATACGTATGATTTCGGTGTTTAATCCATTTCCCCTTGACGATATTCTTGCGATAGTGGATGATACGCCCTTCAACCCGTTTCAAACCGCCCAAGTCCCGTAATTTACGATGTCGCTGGTGCATCTCCTCAAGCGGAATGCGCAAGGCTTCAGCGACAACAATGGAGTAGTCCATCCCCAATTCTTGGTGGTGTTTCAGTATAAAGTAATCGGTCTCATCAAGTTCAGCAAACTCAGGTGGAAGGGACACTGAATCCATCGGAACCTCGGTTGCTCGTATCTCATCCCATGTTATTGCCAATAGCCGCTCCGGTCGAAAACTTCGTAGTGCTTTACATTCGGCGTGATGGACAGTTATTGTGCTGTCTTCCTTGAAATAGCCGGTAATTGCGTTCCCCTCTTGTGGCGTGCAACACTTAGCGATTTTATATGTTAATTCAGTTCCCATCTTTCTGCACCATTACAACGTCATATATTCACATAAGTTGACATCTTTTTATGGATATAGCGGTGTAGGTACAAGACCCGGGAAACACCCAAGCAAAAACCCCTCCAAGGTATCCTTTAGGGTTATATGCATGCCTCATTTCCGTTCCAATGCCCGGTACCCGATGTCTTTCCGATAATGTGCGTCGTCAAACTGAATAGCAGAAACGCCTTGATATGCGCGTTGAATGGCATCGTGTAATCCACCTGCGACAGCAGTGACACCCAACACCCTACCACCAGCTGTGACGATGTTCTCGCCATTCTGTTCCGTTCCTGCGTGAAAGACCGTAACGCCTTCAATTGCATTTGCATTTTCAAGTCCTGTGATAATTTGCCCTGTTTGATATGGGTCTGGATACCCTCCAGAAGCCATAGCAACGCACGCCGCTGCTTCATTATGCCATTGCACGTCAGCGTGCTGTTCAAGCGTTCCATCAATACACGCGATTAGCAAAGGCATTAAATCACTTTTGAGGCGAGGTAAGAGGACTTGTGCCTCCGGATCCCCAAAGCGGCAGTTGAATTCTATCACTTTCGGACCGGCATCCGTAACCATCAATCCGACGTATAGGACACCTTTGAAGGGTCTTCCGATATCCGCCATACCCTTAACGGTAGGGTAGACAATACGTTCCATGACATAGTCGTGCAATTCTGGTGTGATCACTGGTGCAGGAGAGTATGCGCCCATCCCGCCGGTGTTCTTACCTGTATCCCCATCGTGGGACATCTTGTGGTCTTGCGAACTGACAAAAGGGAGGCAGTAGGTACCATCGGTAAGTACGGTAAAGGAGGCTTCCTCACCGATGAGTTCCTCTTCAATCACGACGCTATCACCCGCGTCGCCAAATGCCTTGTCTATCAAAATAGTTGTGACAGCTTGCGCCGCCTCTTTGAAGGTGCGTCCCGGGATAACGCCCTTTCCTGCGGCGAGTCCGTTTGCCTTAACGAAAACAG
>JAPOOP010000277.1 GCA_026713385.1 Candidatus Poribacteria bacterium
CCGTCGTGGAGAGCGTTGGGTTACCGACCTCTATGAAGCGAGAAACAAGAACGAAGCACGAGACACGGGAAACCTACAAAACGCAAAACAGTTATTGCTTTTTGCTACAGGAACAAGTCTTTAGGCTTGGGTACATTGACAAATCTCCGACCTAATAACTAAAAAAACCTTAACCGAAGGAGACACCCAATTTGACGCTCCGTTCGGGATGATTGTCCATCTCTATGTAGGCTTCAACTGAATCTTCAAACGGCACCACTGGATCCACGACATCTTCACAGTCAAATCGTCCTTCAGCAAGCCACTTCCAACAGGTATCAATAATACGTTTGAAATTCCAACGCGGATGATCGCGGTTCGGATCGCTGTTAGCACGTGCGAAGATGATATTCGGAATGTTGACATGGGCGACAGCTCCAAGGTCAAGCCCACCTGTACACGCTTTCGCGCGTCCAGCATAGACGATTGTTCCTTCAAAAGTGACGCTACGGAGGGCATCATCAAGTGCTTCGTAGATTGCGCTGGTTTCTACAACGACATCAACGCCAAGCCCACCAGTCGCTTCTTTGAGTCCTTCGCCGACATTGCAGGCAGTTGGGTCAATGACAAGTTCCGCCCCCGTCTTTTCAGCGACTTTTCGCCGTCTTTCAATCGGGTCTACGGCAGCGACGAAATCAGCCCCGGCGATCCGCGCCATCTGCACGGTCATCAATCCAATGGCACCAAGCCCAAAGACAGCAACCCGCTCGCCAACGCGCACTTTTCCATCGCGAATTGCGGACATTGCGAAGTGTGCTGGATCGTAGCAAACCGCCTGTTTCCACGTCATCTGATCATGCATCTTGAGAAGCCGGTTTGCGTCCCATGTGTGTGTCTCCTTGAGGTGTCCGTGGCTGGCGACGCGTTCTCCCATCTCGAAACCTTCAACGTCGTCCCCGATTTCAATAATTTTTCCGACGCACATATTCCCAAGTCTCAGTGGAAAATTTGGGTTGTTGTATCCGTAGTACGCTGTCAGTTCAGTACCACGCTTGGGTGCTCCGAATTCGACTTGAACACGGACACTGTCTGCGGGGACGGGACCATCCTCATATTCCCTCAAGACGGGTTGCCGAGGGGCAACCGCAACTAATTCTTTTGGCATTTTTTCTCCCTCAAGTGTTTAACGGCACACGGCGTGTGCCTACTACTTTAATGTGGGATACCCAATTGATGCATCCGACGGTGAATTGCCTCTCGTGCTTCTTGGAACGGACGAGAGAGGAACTCCAAATGGTCATCCTCGCCGTGATGGTGTGTCACAGTGCCGTGTTCATGGTGGCGCGCTGTCTGTTGGATATAGGATAATCCACCCTCAATTAAGGTCAACATATAGTTCGCCGTTTCCGGGTCAAACATCCACCACTCACCACCGACTGCTATATAGACGGGAGAGGTGTGGGCAATGATGCCGCGTCCCCAACCATCGTGGTGTGGAATAGCTTGGGCATAATCAGGTCCGCCGCACCGCGCCGCAATCCATGAATGCTTATCCACTTTCAGATTCGCTTTCAGGTGTAGATGCGCTTTGCCATCTTTGTCCTCAGTCGAAGCAACGACGTGTCCCGCCTGAATAATCTGCAGCGTGTGGATCGGGAAGATGGAATCCGCGGAGGCTTCAACTTCAACTGTGCCGCCGTTACCGGGTAGGTTAATCGTGCTACCGATCGGTTGTCCATCAACAGTAAGACGGATCATAGGACCGCCACTGAGGAAGGTATTTCCAGCACTCATGTATTTGCACCAGTTATCGTAATTGAATTCTTCGTTGTCAGGGATGTGAACGTAGGTACGATAGACGCCTACGGGGACATCGCTACTCATCTTATCCGTTCCACCGACAAGCGGCAATTTATAGCCACAGTTAAGGTAGCGGTAGTACTCAAGGTGCCCATACATCGCATTGGTGAGATACTCGACAGCGTCAACACGTCCGGTGGCGATGAGCGTCGCTGGCTCGCAATTCGGATTCGGAATGTGTGGCAACACAACGGTGCCACCCTGCGCGTGGCACGCATCTGCCCAGTGAGAAAGCGTGACCTCCATATTCCCACCAAGTTCGGCTTCTCCGGGTCCGTCGGAACACCACGGTGCGACCTGCTCCTTTAAACCGAGCAGCGTGAGATGACCGAGGACATGCTGACGATTCTCCTGCGTCGCATAGACAATGCTCCGTCCATCAGCAGAGGTTGTGGGTCTTCCGATGAACTCTTCTGTATTTGTGAACAGATGTCCCCACTGCGAGAGGAGAAGGTTAACAACGCCAAGATCTTCACCTTGTGCTTCGGTATGCGCGCCCTGTGTAGAGAGGAAGTGAACGTGCGTATCGCCGCTGAAATAGCGTTCGGCGTTCATATCGCACCACCGCTTTAAGCGCAACGTTAACTCACGTTGCCCCGGTTTTATGTTGACGGTGGTTCGCAATGGCGTGTACTCAAAACCGCGAGCGACATCAACGATAACTTCACCGCGAGGTAGCCATCCCTGACACGTACCGTCAATGTAGGCGTAACTGATCTGTCCGAGTCGTACATCACCACCAACATCTACGTGCCATGTGCCCATGTTGGAATTGACGTGTGCATGGTGTCCGTGCGGGGCATACGGCACCCCATGCGGGGAACGGAAATGGACGCGACACGGCACGGGTCTGTTTGTATCCTCGTCAATTACGGTGGTATGCACCCAGTTTCTGCCGGAGTCGATGACTTCTACCTTAACGCGTTCATTGGGTTGAACGGTACCCTTTTCCTGAACCTCTCCCCAGTTCACAGTGCCAAGCGTTTCACCCTGGTTCTTGACTTCAACACTTGCGGACGGCGTAGCAGATACCTCAACGTAAGCAGGACTGCTTTTGTTGTTTTGGGATTCACCCCAGCCTTTGAAATCGTCGTTGATAAACGCATCGGGTGCGTTCTCTGGCAACGGATACGGATAGGTCGCAACGCCACGGTCGACATTGACTTCCATATCAAAGGGTTTATCAGCATCGTCAGATTGGGGAAGCGTAATTTTGACTTCGCGGCGAGGACGACGCGGTATCGGGTCTTCATCAAGGTAACCGAGCGTGATTGCTGCGACAATAAAACGTCGTTCCTGGGGTTGAATTTCAATTGACGCGACTTCAACATCGTCTCTCGGATTTTTCCATGTCCACAAATAGTAGTCGCGCGGCGTCCCTTGGCTGACTTCTGTTTGTCGGTTGCCCGCGGATCCCCAAGGTCCCTCGTGTCGTGGCGATAAACTTTCCTGTCGGTCCGGTATCGCGAGGAAGGTCTGTTGCCCCCACCCTTGTGGTACACTGCCGATCTCAAAGCGTTCGCGAATTGGCACACACACCGTTTCACCATCGGTGTAACGAAAAATATAATTGGCGATTAGTCTCGCTATCGGTTCACCTTCAGGGATGCGTGACTCAAGCAGGCGATGCACAAAGATAACCCGCTTCGGATTGGCACCGACAGGAACTTGGATAGGGTCAGCGTTAACGTTTTCACCGAACCCCAAGAAACAGGTAGCGCCTTCAGCGATCTCGAAAGGTAGCCCGTGGAAC
>JAPOOP010000229.1 GCA_026713385.1 Candidatus Poribacteria bacterium
TATGGAAACAGCAGCACACCGCACACGCGGTATCATCGTTGGGATTACAGGTGGGATTGCTTGTGGGAAAACGACGGTCTCGGACCTACTTGCAGAAAAGGGCGCGATCCCAATCAATGCAGATGAAATCGGACACCAACTCCTCAAAGCGGATAGCCCTGTTATTGGCGAACTCACCGAGGCGTTTGGACAGGATATTCTCAACGCATCTGGGGATGTGAGCCGAAAAAAACTCGGAGCCATCGTCTTTAACGATAAAGCCGCCCGTGAACAATTGAACAGTATCCTGCATCCGTTGATTATCGAACGCTCACGGGGGCAGGCACGCCAACTCGTGGCGGAAGACCCGACATGCATCGTGCTACTCGACGCGCCGCTTCTCATCGAAGCGGGTGCTTATGACACCGTCGATCTGATTGTTGTCGTGACGGCATCATCGGAAACGCAACTGCGACGCACGCTGGAACGCAGCATTGCACAGGGAAGACCGCTTACCGAAACTGAGGTCCAGGCGCGAACCGATTCACAGATGCCGGTTAAGGAGAAAGTCAAGTATGCGGACGTTGTTATAGAGAACGAAGGGACGCTTGAAGCACTTCATAGACAAGTGGATGCACTTTGGGAGCAACTTCAGAGGCGTGGAGAGTAAAATCCAGTGCGGTTAGAAACCGCACCTACCAATTTTCATAGATAAAAGAACTCAATCCCAGAGAACATTGATCGCACTCGCCTTAATCACACAGTAAACCTCTAATCCTTCCCTCAATTGCAACTGATCTCGCGCTTCGTGGGTGATTTTCACCGCGAGGTGATGCCATTCAACGAGAATAGATAACCACGTCCGTTCACTTTTGACGTCAAGGTCCTGGATTTTTCCCGGTAATATGTTGCGCGCACTCACCGAGAGATTTGGTTCAAGCGAGATAATAATATCCTCAGCACGGATAGCGATCGGAACTATCTCGCCGACTTCAATATCGATATAAGGTATAACAAGAGATTGGTTCCCGATTCCGAGCGAAGTCAAACCGCGTGTCTTATCTGAAGCCGTCACAGGAAGGAATAGAATATTTTCGACACCTGTCAATTGTGCGATGGGCATCGCGGAAGGGGCAGTTAGCAACCGGTGCGGTTCACCGCTCGCCATAATTACGCCATCAGCAAGTAGGAAGGCTTCGTCAGCGAGTGCCATTGCCTCGGAAAAGGCGTGGGTAATATAGAGGATTGGTATTTCAAAGGCTTCTTTAACGTGGTGAAGATAGGGTATAATTCTATCTTTTAGCCCGCTATCGAGGGCGGCAAGCGGTTCATCCATCAGGAGCATCCGTGGCTCCATAGCAATTGCCCGTGCGATCGCGACCCGTTGACGTTGCCCCCCAGAGAGCTCCTTCGGATACCGCTGAAGCAGTTCAGAAATTTCGAGAACATCTATCGCATCAGATGATTTTCGTGGCTTCGGTTGCCCATATCGGATATTCTGCGCAACGGTGAGATGCGGAAAAAGGTATCCTTCCTGAAAAACATAGCCGAACCGCCGCTTTTCAGGCGGTAGATTAATTCCAGAAGCAGACGCATAAAGGACTTCATCTCCAAAAACGATCTCACCTTCATCAGGCATCAGCGTGCCACTCACGCAATTGAGAAGCGTGCTTTTCCCACTTCCAGACACACCTAAAAACGCCGAAACCTTCGTTTCCAGCGTGCAATCAACTTCTAAGTTAAAACTACCGAGACTTTTGCGAAAATCGAGTCTGATTTTGGTACTCTCTGCCATTCTTTAATTATTCCTTGCGGTTCGGTGAGGCGGGTTTGAGAGTTGATGTACTTTTCCGTATATCCGCTCTCCAAATGTAAAGCAAAGACAAATTATGCCATTTAAGGCATAATTTCATTACGAGCTATACACTTTGGTTAAACATCTTTATAGTAAAGTCCACAATTAAGTTTACGCTCTCTAATTAAGTTTACGCTCTCTAATGTGGCGAGGTTAGGAAACCTCGCCAGCGAGTGGGGTTTTGTGTTTTCTAAAGTGTCCAAGTATTTCCGGACTATACTATAATTATTCCTTGCGGTTCGGTGAGGTGGATTCTGAACAGAGGTGCCCAAAAGCATTCTGAAAACAGTGCCTTTTATTTTACAGTAACACCTTGGGTTACTCTAATGTCCCGCCGTCGTCATAACCACCGTCGAATCCATCATTATAGCCGTCAGCGTCCGTATCGTCAGATGAATCATCGTCATCATAGATTTCTTCGAGCATTAAGCCCGTTAAAAGCAGATCTTCATAGCCATCATCTGCAACCTCATCAGCCGGTTCCTCTGTATTGTCATCGGCATCATTTTTGGAACGCTGATACAGATACCAGACAAACAGCGCGCACCCAATGACACCTATGAAAATTAAGACTATTCCCCAATTCATACCATTTTCCCTCTATATAATCTAAGTCGTCTCCTATTGATAGACATAGCACTCCGCATGAAGATTAAGAATTTAATCGGGTAATTTTTACCGATATCCGGTGCGGTTAGGAAACCGCACCTACCGAGCCTGGAAGAACATAGAATTACCCAAATATTTTGTTAAACTTCATCTGGAGTGCGAGGATTGAACACACCATTTTCTATTCTCACTGCGAAGCAATATCACCCCAAATCAGAATCAACGGTATGAATGCCTTAGGGCATTCCCCGGGTATGAATGCGCGTGTGGCATTCCCCGGGGGTGAGGAAAGCACCTGAAAAACCTTGTTAAAACATTCAAAACCTGTTAGTAGCAATCTGAGGTCTCTATATAGCAGATTTTAGAATTACTTGGCACTTACCGAAGCGTAAAACGTTCCGTTAACCAGAGTGCTATGAAGGCAACAATCGTTGAAATAAGCACCAAACGATAAACGGATGCATCTTCTCCGAGATGGACAGCACTGAAAATCGCTAACGCCATCGTTTGGGTCTTGCCTGGAATGTTTCCTGCCACCATGATTGTGGCACCAAACTCACCAAGACTTTTGGAAAAACCGAGGATTGTTCCACCGATAACCCCTCGATACGCGAGCGGAAATGTTATCGTCCAAAACACCTTGAATGGCGATGCACCAAGCGTTCGTGCTGCGTTCTCAAGTTCCAATGGCACAGACTCCATCCCTGTCACGATACCCCGTACCAACAGTGGAAATGAGATAATTGAGACCGCAATAATAACAGCCCACTGTGAAAAAACGATCTCTATACCGAAAGTTTGATAGATAAATCCACCGATAATCCCATGCTTACCTAATAGGATAAGGAGCAAATATCCACTGACGATAGGCGGTAGCACCAATGGACACATCACAAGTGTATTCAGGAAAGTCTTTCCCGGAAATGTACGTTTTGCGAGTAGCCAACCTACCCATAGCCCTGGTGGGAACATTATAACAACACTGAGCAACGCAACCTTTATAGATAAAGAGAGGGCGGTAACTTCGGCGGGGGTAATCCTCATTTTAGTACCAAGAAGGTGAATCCGTGCTTTTCAAAAACTTCACCGCTCTCCATTGAGTGTAGGTAAGCAATAAATCTACGCGCCAACTGTTTGTGGGGGCTGCCGTTCATAACGACAGCAGGATAGACGATTGGTGTATATGCTTCAGGGGGCAACTGATAAAGCACTTTTATGCGTCGGGTTAGGGTTGTGTCGGTTTTATACACAATCGCTACATCGGCATTCCCGGCGGTTACATACGCAAGTGTCGCGCGTACATCTGTTCCGAAGACGAATTTCGACTGTAGCGTCTCCCATAATCCAAAGTGAGTTAAGGCTTCTTTGGCGTAAGTGCCAGCGGGTACTATATTTGGATGCCCAATAGCAATTCTCGAAATCTCAGGTATAGCAAGATTCGTCAGCGTTTCCATAGAAATCCGAGCACTTTCATCAGAGACAAGTACCAACCGATTGGTTAACAAATCCTTGCGACTTTCGGCTTCGAGCAGTCCATTCGTTTCCAAGGCAACAACTTGTCGCGGGCTTGCCGAGATGAAGACATCCGCTGTTGCTCCCTTTTCGAGTTGGCGTTGTAACGTCGTAGATGCGGCGAAATTGTAATAGATATTAACCTGATTTTCGGCTGTAAACGCTGTCCCAATTTCAGTGAGTGCATCTGTCAAACTGATTGCGGCGTACACGTTCAACTCCGCCTGTTTCTGCCCTTCCTGCGTGCATCCTGGAAGTACCACAAACAGCACCAGCAAGCCGATCTCGACACAAAACCTGATAACTCGGATCATCATACTCCTTATGCCTATCTGTCCCCCTTAAAAAACTCTTGACAAGGATAGCACATTTGCTAAACTGTGTCAAGCGATCGAAATCCCAAATTAGGGCTATTTAGTAACAATCGTAAGTCATTAAGAGTCGGGAATCGGAGTTCCCTCCTACAAAGAGGCTATCAGCGGTCAGCGGTCAGCAGTCGGTAAAGAGGCACAGACTAACAGTCACCGTTTCGCTTGTCATAATTGCATTTCAAAAACTTTATACACCCAAATCTCAAGCCCAGCGGGTGAGATTTGTGTAGAAACTTTTCTTGCAATCCATTTAAACGTGTGGTATCCTAATTTATACAGAAAATGGTAATTAGGGGAAAAAACTATGAAATTAGGTTTATGCACCATCGCCTTTCAGGAAAAGCCGTTGGAAGAGGTCATCGACATAGCCGCGAATTACGGCTTTGATGGCATCGAAATTTGGGGAAAACCCCCCCATCTACCAGCGGACTACGACGAGAATTACGTCAAAAACGTTAGGGATATGGCGCATCGGAAAGGATTAACGATTTCAGCGTTCGGTTCATACGTGGACCCGTTGATGGATCTCCACCAGAAACATTTCGAGGAAGCCTTCAAAATTGCGCATGAATTAGGCACCGATCTCGTCAGAATATGGTCGGGTGGCGGACCTTCCAAATCCATCGCTCCCTCGGATAAACGCCTGATTCTCTTTCGATTGGTAAGCCTTGCACAGTGGGCAAATTTCCGAAATATTCGACTCGGACTGGAAATGCACAATAACCATCTCACTGACAGTGTCGCCACTATCTTAGAGACGATTGAAGGCGTAAGAGTGCCTTCACTGCAAACTTACTATCAACCCCTCGCACGCTCAGATGCCGACGAACCACACACTGCCGCTGAAAAACTCGCCGAACATATCGCAAATGTCCACGCCCAAAATTTTGATGAAACCGGAAAAGGATGTCCCATCGCAGACGGCGTGGTAGACTACACCCGAATCGTTGAAACGTTGCGTACGGCTGGATATAATGGATACTTAGAAATAGAGTTTGTTCATGGCGATAACAAATTGGAAGCACTCCAACGCGACCGCGATTACCTTGCGAGTTTAATTAATGCAACAAACGGGGAGACACTGAAGGATCTCGACATCGCACCCGTCTAAAATTGACATAGAAACCCTTGAGGATCTTCATGCGGTTAGAGGTCGGTATCATCGCACTGGTAGAAGAAGTCTTCGGAATACCCGCAGAACGCCGCGTCCACTTTGACTGGCTTCGTAATAAACCACGACCCAAAGATTTCGGTGAGCATTACGATACCGTGATGGAACTTTATACCGAATTAAAAGGGAACTGGCAAAGCACAACAGCAAAAGCTGACGGTTACCTAATCCCCGATGCCTATTTTCCGGAACCGTATCACTTTATCTTTGAATTTGACGAACTTCAACATTTTACACACTATCGAGAGCGGACCTTCCGATTTTACCCAGCGAACATTCCGCTCGCTTATGAGTTGCAGAAATACCGTCAGCTTTGTCAACAACATCACGTGTCAGCCCTCGCAAAAGGACCGGATCGGTTTCGACGGCGGACAGCGGACTTTCCATACATCAACGGTCGCGCAGCGCAACGCGCTTTCTTCGATACGTTCCGGGATTGGTTACCCTCCTTGCACGGTCTCAATCCAACCGTGCGGTTAGCCGAATTTGAAGTAACATCTATTCTCAATGGACAATTAACGGGCGAGGCAGCGAAGGATTATATGGAACGCTTACTGCACGAACGACTTAACATATCTTCAACGGCTACAAAAAAGAAACAAAAGACAGGATAAATAACACGACATGAGCAAGCGAAAGCCTGAAAAGGTGAATCTTTCAGAATATCCACTGCTTCAAATAATAGGGCAGACACCGCTCGCTAAAATAGATCTCTTTGCTGACGAGTTGCCAAACGTTGACATCTACGCAAAGGTGGAAACCTTCAACCCCGGAGGATCGATCAAAGATCGACCAGTCTTAAGGATGCTCACCGAGGCGATTGCTTCCGGAGAACTCACACGTGAAAAAGTCATCCTCGACTCCAGCTCCGGCAACGCTGGGATTGCCTACGCGATGATAGGTGCCTCACTCGGCTATAAAGTTGAACTCGTGATCCCTGACAATGCCAGCGAAGAACGAAAAAAACGTATCCACTCACACGGCGCAAACATCGTCTATACCGATGCTATCCTCGGTTACGATGAAGCCCTACGAGAAGTTGATCGACGGTATGAAGCGGATCCTGAGCGGTATTTTTTCAAATCGCAATACGAAAATGATAACAACTGGCGCGCCCACTTTGAAACAACGGGTGTCGAAATCTGGAACCAAACAGATGGAAAAGTTACGCATTTTGTCGCAGGTGTAGGAACTGGTGGCACTATCACGGGTGTCGGCAGGCGACTTAAAAACTATAACCCAGACATTCAAGTCTGTTCCATTTCACCAGAGGCGTTCCCGGGTATTGAAGGACTCAAACCGCTTGGGCACCCAGACGACATCGTTCCAGAAATTCTGGATGAATCCGTGATTGATTCCCGGATTCCTGCGACGATTGAAAATGCACACGAAATGTGTACCCGTCTCGCACGGCGTGGGTGGTTTGTCGGACAATCTTCCGGTGGTTATCTCTACGGTGCATATAAAGTCGCCCAACAAATTCAGGAAGGCATTATCGTTACAGTCTTTAATGATCTCGGTGAACGCTATTTCAGCACAAGATTATGGGATTAACCCAGGGAGTTCTATGGAAACAACAGTTATTCCGTTTCGAGGCTTACGCTACAATGCGACCAAGGTAGAAGGAATTGAAAATGTTATTGCACCGCCGTACGATGTCATCAAACCTGAAGAACAGGTCGCTTTAGAGGCACGCCACCCTGCCAATATCATCCGCTTAATTTTAAGTCAACCGCAAGATAACGACACTAACGATGAAAATCAGTACACACGCGCTGCGGCGCGCATGAATCAGTGGACTTCAGAGGGCACCCTCGTCCGGGACGCAACACCCCGTTATTACATCTATGACCAATCCTTCAATGCCCCTGATGGGAAAAGCTACACGCGTCGTGCCTTAATAGCACTCGCGAAACTCGAACCCTTTGAAAATCGGGTGATCCTACCGCACGAAAAAACACACGCGGGTCCGAAGGCGGATCGACTCAACCTCATGCGGGAATGCCACGCAAATCTGAGTCCAATCTTTCTCCTCTATGCCGATCCCGCTGGGGATATCGAACGGATAATGGAAAGTTTCACCGATACAAATCCGCCCCAGATCGACTGTGCCGAAACCTTTGGAAGCACGCATCAACTCTGGTGTTTAGACGACAGAGAACGCAACCGTGAGATTCAAGACCTCTTTTCAACAAAACCGCTCCTGATCGCCGACGGACATCATCGTTATGAAACCGCCCTCGCCTTTCGGGATGAAATGGCTCAGAAAACGTCAAACGGCGTATCCTCCGGCTACGGCTATATGATGGTGAACCTCGTCAGGATGGAATCACCCGGTTTGGCGGTTTTAGCGATTCATCGGCTACTCTCTAACCTCAGCGCAGATCGGATCGCATACGCTATCGCTAAACTGCCGGAGGTGTTTGAGGTGCATGAAATTGACACGCAGGCGAACCTCATGGCAAAATTAGATACGATGAAAAGGAAAGCCTCCGCGGTTGGTATGTACACGGCAGACGATACCTACCGTCTGCTGATTCCGCATTCAACGACACCGAAGCAATTGGATGTAACGCTTGTTCAAGAAACCCTCATCAAAAATCTATTCCAGATTGAAACATTGGCGGAACACATCAGTTACACCGCTTATACAGACGATGCCGTTGCACACGTGAAAGAAGGAGCAGACCGCGTCGCACTCCTGATGAACCCGACACCTGTTGAACAGGTCTTGGAGGTAGCTATGGCAGGTCAGACAATGCCACAGAAATCCACCTACTTCTATCCGAAGATGGCAACAGGATTTGTTTTAAATCTGTTGAATGAATAATCCGATAAATCTCTGTAGGGGATGCTGTCAATAAGGGAGTTGAGATTTTCAAATCCAGTTCATCGAACCGCAAGGAAAATTAAAAAATGTACCACGAACACGAACGAGATACCTTAGCATTTTCGCATCAATTATATGCGGAGACACCCCGTCAACTCGCATTTCAGGCGAGGAGCGTTACAGAAGCAGAAGCCTGGCAGCGCGAACTGCGGGCAAAACTCATCGAGTTAGTTGGTGGTTTTCCGCAGGAACCCTGTGATCTACAACCGCAAGTCCTGGATTCTTGTGAATTTCCCACCTATTTCCGCGAGACGGTGCAGTTTCAGAGTCGTCCACACGCCAATATTTTCGGGTATTTTCTTTCTCCGAAGCCTCTCGATAACTCAACCCAGAAGCCTACGATTCTTTGTTTAGCGGGTCACGGGCGCGGTGTAGATGACATTGTCGGAATTGAGGAAGATGGCACCATGCGATCAGAATATGGCGGTTATCAGAACGACTTTGCCCTCCAATGTGTGGCAAACGGGTACACGGTGCTTGCCATTGAGCAATTCGGGTTTGGTCACCGACGGGACCCTATCGCGCATGAGAAGGGTGGCGGGAGTTCTTCGTGTCAACCGAGTGCGGGTGCCGCTTTACTCTTAGGTCATACGATGGTAGGGTGGCGGGTTTACGATGCCATGCGCGCCTTTGACTATCTGGCAACCCGTCCGGAGGTCGATATGGACCGTCTCGGCGTGATGGGAATTTCTGGCGGTGGTACAACAACCTTTTTCACTGCGGCGATCGATGAGCGTGTCAAGGCGGCGGTTGTGAGCGGTTATTTCAACACATTTCGGGATAGTATCTTGAGCCTCAGCCATTGTATAGACAATTACATACCAAATGTGCTACAATATGCTGAGATGTACGACATCGCGGGGTTAATCGCACCGCGTGCCATGTTTGTTGAATCCGGCACGGAAGACACAATCTTTCCGATTGAAGCCACCCGTTTCGCAGTTAACGAGGCAAAAGCGATTTACAAATGTTTCGATGCCGAAGACAAAATAGGGCTTGAGGTATTTGAAGCGGGACATAGTTTCCACGGTGTCGGTGCATTCGAGTTTCTCAAAGAGGTGCTATAAAAAGGAGAAGAGTGTGGCAATTGAACTGTTTTCGATCGGCACAGAATTAGTGCTTGGGCAGATTCAGGACACCAACGCACACTGGATTGCACAGCAAATCCTTCAGATTGGTGGCGAACTCCGGCGAGTCACAATGCTACGCGACAACCGCGATGAGATGTCCGAGGCATTGGATTCGGCAATAGACCGAGAAACATCGCTGATTCTCACAACAGGCGGACTCGGACCGACACCCGACGATATGACCGTTGATGTAATCGCTTCACTGATCGGCACGAAATCCGTAGTGAGCGAAGAAACTGTCGCTGAATTTCGGAAACGTCGTGAGATGTCAGAGAACGATGTGATCAGCGAAGCTCTGATGAAAATGGCAATTGTACCGGAAACCGCCATCGTTTTGCAGAATCCCGCAGGATGGGCACCGTGTATCAGCGTGGCACACAAGTTTTCCACAATTATGATGATGCCTGGTCCACCGCGCGAAATGAAGGCAATTTTTGAAACGCATATTCAACCCTTAATCGCAGAACGTTACCGCGCAGAAATTACCACAGCGCGGGTTCATGTCAATATGTTTGAAGCCCAAGTTTCACCGCTGATGCAGAAAGTGATGGAACGCTACCCGGATGTCTATCTAAAGGCGTATGTTGCCCTCCGAAAAGCGGATGGAGATACTATGCCAGTCGATCTTGTTTCAACGAGCACGGACAAAGCAGATGCCGAAACGCAATTGGAACTCGCTACGGATTACTTCCGAGAACTTGTTGTTGAAGCAGGAAAATATTTAATTCTACCTTCTTAATTTTACCTTGCAGTGAAATGAGACGGGTTTGGAACTTGGCGTGCCTTTCTTAAATCTGGAGAAAGGGAAACGCCCTATCAAAAACCCCTCCATTTCATTACGGATTACGTGCTTTAGATAAACATTTTTAACTTTAACCTGTAACTTCGTGTGAAGTATCTATGCCTCACACCCCTTAACGTATCACAAAAAGGAGATTTATACCGTGAATCGCAGACCCTCAGGAAATAGAAATGCAAGGAGACCGCAAACGCGGCGGCCTAACCCGAAACGGAAGTCGAAATCCAAGAAACGACAAGATGCTGATCCCAACTTGAATACGGAAACTCAAGCCGAAGGCGAAGAGCAAGCTACCCCTAAAAACGATAAAATAGAGGTGGAAGGCACCGTCGTGGAACCTTTACCCAACGCGATGTTCCGTGTGGAATTGGAAAATAAGCATCAGATTCTCGCACACATTTCCGGCAGAATGCGAAAATTCTTCATCAAAATTTTGCCGGGTGATAAGGTAACAGTAGAACTCTCCCCTTATGATCTCACGAGGGGACGTATTACCTACCGGAAAAAGTAGTTTTCACATAGACTTGTCGGCGCGGTTTCCCGCCGCGCACCGGTCATTAATTTTCGTAAGCCCGAACACCTTCAAAGCTCGTCCTGTTCACAAAACCACTCTATCCCCTTATACCATAGGAAAGCCCCATGAAACCTGCTGCCTTAATTCACGTCAATACCGTCGATGAAAAGGAAACAGTCCGACTCTTGGAGGATATTGAAGCGAAACAGAAGCAGGTCGAAGAACTCACAATCGCAATCGAGACGCTCAAATCAGAAGTCAACGTGTTTGAGCGACGCTACAATTCACAGATCAGCCGCTACTACTTTGAACTTGATAAAGTCGAACTCGAAATGAAAGAGTATCGCCTGCGGTTGCACCTACGCCGAGAGAACGTGAGTGAAGAAGTGATAGAAGCACGAGTGGAATCGTGCTTCAAAGCGAGTCGCGAGCGTGTTGACGCATACGAGACGGTAAATGAATCTGAAACAACGTCTCAAGAGGACAAACTTCCTGACACCAAAGCGAAGCACCTACAAGATCTCTACCGCAAACTCGCTAAACGGTATCATCCGGACAAGGCTATGGATGCCAAAGAGGAGGAACGACGAGAACAACTCATGCCGCTCATTAACCGAGCCTATAACGAACAAGACCTTGAGACCTTAGAGCGGTTAAGCATCGGCGAAACAGAACGACATACCCCTGAAAAAACAGCCTCTGAGAAACGAAGAGCGTTACAAACAGAACTGCGAAGGCTGAACCGAGCCGCGAGCCAATTACGGTTTGAGATAAATCGACTCAAGACGGGACGCACCTATCAACTGAAACAACAGGTAGAAAACGCTAAAAAAACGGGGACAGATCTGCTTACAACCCTCGCCAAAGATTTAGAGCGAAAAATCAAGGCAAGCCGCGGGCAACTCGCACACCTAATGAATATGTGGCACCGTGCACAATGATCTCGCAATGTTTTTTAATTATACCTTGTAGAAAAATAAGGTGGTATTCACATTGAAGGTTTTTGCTTAAAAGTCGCCTGTGCCTGCTTCGCAGTGAGAATGCAGGCTTCGTTTATGATGCGAATTGAAGGAATTAATCATGCAACTTAAGGACAAAATCGCTATTATCACGGGTGGAGGGCGCGGCATCGGCAGAGCCATCGCTATCGCCTATGCCGCTGAAGGCGCGCGGATTGTCATCGCTGCGCGAAGCACCGAACAACTTGACAAAGTCGCCACAGAAATAACCGAGCAGGGTGGAGAAGTTCTCACTGTGCCAACCGACTTGTGTATCCAGACAGAAGTGGAAAACCTCGTTCAGCAGACCGTTGACAAGTTCGGTCGAATAGACATCCTCGTCAATAACGCCGGTATCAATCCGCGAGGTCCATTTTTGGATAGCACAGATGAAGAGTGGGAACAGGGCTGGCAGATTAATGTTATGGGTGTTGTGCGTTGTTGTCGTGCGGCGTTGCCAATCATGCAACGGCAGGGAAGCGGAAATATTATTAACGTCGGTTCGGGTATGGGACAGGTGGGACGCTCAAACCTCAGCGTCTACTGTGCTTCCAAAGCGGCGTTGCACGGGTTGACCCAATCGATTGCTGAAGAGATCTGGGAGGACGGCATCATCGCGAACGTTCTCATCCCTGGTCCCGTGAGAACCGAACTTTCAAAACCTGCTTGGGAGAATTCGGACACCTTCAGAGCGCAAAGCGATCCGTGGAAAGAGCCGGAGCAGGTTGTGGCATCGGCATTGTTTCTCGCGGCGCAGTCGCCTGTGAGCGGTATGACGGGTCAGATTTTGAGCATCATGCGGCGAAACAGTCCATAAGGCACTAAATACCACATTTTTACAAGGCAAGACTTACGCAATTTTGACCGTAGCACGTTCTGTTAGATAGGGATCCTCGCAAAAGCATAGATAGTCTTCTGACACAAACTAAAAGTTTGTGCTACAAAAGAGCAGCATGCGTAAGTCCTACAAGGGAAACGCGATACGTCGTCCTTCCTGCGCGGAACGATATGCCCCCAAAACCATCTCTACTGCAACCCGTCCATCCTCCACTGTAACATCGGGTTCCGTTCCGTTCTTCAGGCAGTCAATAAAGGGTCGAGGCACGCCGCCAATCCGTTCTCCGTGACCATCTGGGATTGGGATACCCAGATCCTTCCACGAGGGTTCATCTCGCGTATACAACTTGAGTGCAACAGCATCCGCGGGACGCGGGATATTGCACGATGGGGCATCGCCGTAGTTCTGAATGACGACGCCTTCATCTCCATAGATCTCAGTTGTATTCTCACCGGCGAGTGTCACAGATGTATTCAACAGAATCGCCATCTCTCCACCCGCAAACCGATAGACAGCCAACCCGGTGTCATCGGGCGCGACATCCGTCAAAATGTTATCAATTTCGGCGATAACGCTCGTCGGCTTGCCGAGCATCCAGTGGATAAAATCGGTTGCGTGAGAGGCATCGTCCATGAACATCCCCATGTTCTTCTCTGGATCGATATGCCAGCGACTGGGTCCCGTCACAAAGGCTTCACTGAACAAGGCATTGATGCAGTGTCGGCGGCGCAGCACACCGATTTTACCGAGAACACCGCTGTCAATGATTTCTTTCATCGCGATGTTTGCTGGATCGCGGCGCATCTGATGACCCATCATAAATTTCACACCCGTTTTCTCGACGACCTCGGCGATGCGATCGCAATCTTCCAACGTGAGTGCCATCGGTTTTTGGCAGAGGATATCCTTTCCTTCCGACGCTGCTGCAACTACCATTTCTGCGTGCCGATTTGTTTCACACGTCACGATAACAGCCTGAATATCCGGGTGGTTGGTGACATCTTCAAGGTGCAGGGAGTAGTTCATGCCGTATTGCGTTGCAGCGGCTTCTCCGCGTTCAACGTTATCGTCCCAACACGCAATGAGTTCAACATCGTCAAACGCCTGCATCTGGTTGCAGTATGCGTTGGCGTGTCCGTGTGCGAAACTGATTATGCCGATACCAATCTTTGTTTCCATTCTGTTAACTTATCCAATCTGTGAGTATCTGTTGTGAATCTATTTCTGGGTTAAAAATTTGCAATCCGTCTGTGGGAGAGGCTCTAACGAATGTGTTCGTGGACTTCATCTCTGGTGCGACACAACTTTTCATCCAACTCGTCGAGAGCAGAACCACAAAGCACTGTTGCGCGTCCATAGATTTCCTTGTTGGCGTCCCTCACGGCATCCACCAGACCGGGTTTAGGGTTACCGTCCCAGTCGTACAAGCCCTCCATCATGCCCGCCATGTCCATCAACGGACCATCGTCAAGGTCGTACAGCGTCGCGCAAAAATTGATGCCGCACACGTTCGAGTCTCGCAAATGGCGGTCAAGCAGCAAGCTGTAGATGCGTCCCTTGTGCTCGGACGTCACACTGCGCGGATTCTGGCGTGCCGTCTCGAAAATATGACCCGACTCCTCATCAGAAACCAACACGGATCTGCCTGTTGCGGCACTCTGTTCGGCAAAACTGATGTTGCGGTTGAAGTGCTGAGGCGAAAACATGTCAACATAAGGCGTCAAAGCCTTCCACGTTTCCAAGTCGAAGGACTGCTCCTTGACATAAGGTCCGAAGATCAGGTGGTTGGGGTCATGCCGACGTATCGCATCGTGTGCCATACGGTACAGGTGGACTGCCATTTTTCGGATATTCTCCTGCTCAGGTGCTTCATTGTCGAGCGAGGGTATTGCATCGATCCAACTCCCCGGTCTGATGAAGGTCCCGAAACCGTAGTAGTATCCCATCATCATCGGATCATTGACGTACCGCGAGCAAACATCGGCGACTAATGCCTCTACCCACTCCTGATAAGCGGCGGCGAAGATATCCGGGCGTTCCTGACCTTTCGGTAGTTCGTTGGGATGAGGGATCAGGAAAAGTCCGGCAGCGTATGGGAAAGATTCACGGCGAAACAGTGCTTCCACCTTCTCGACATCCACATAGCCCTTAGGATCCCGACACTGACTCGTCGCGCCTGCGAGTGCGCAGTTAAATCCGAGTGATTGCATTTGACGGAACCAATTTTCAATCCACGCATCCTTGTCACCGTTATAGAGTTTTCGCACGGTTGACTGACTGTTGCCGGTGTAGAGATGAGACAGCGACACCGGAAAAAAGGCGTTGCCCTCAGGAGTGATGAACCATCTGCGTCCGTTCAGTTTCTCCAGATGAAACCAACCGGTACTTTTTCCCCTGAGTTGGGTTGTACCGCCGTACGCATCAAGTGTATGTATCATGGGTTTTGTCTCCGCTGCCTTTCGGCGTTGACGGCGCGAATACCAGCCACCGTCTCGTTAATTTGATTGTTTGCCGGGTCGCGAAATCCGCACATGCGCGCGTTGTTCTTAAGGTATGCCCCACATAGATGATATCCGATGCATTGCGGGATATCCCAGAGCGCGTCCATCACTTGGCGATAGTGGTCTGTATCGTGCAAGCGGTCTGCGGTGGGGGGCCAACTGGTGTCGCTATGGGCGCGTATATGCCCCGCCGCGTCAGCCAGCAGAACCGGTCGGTCTGCGAAGTCTGCCCAGTGTCGCATCTTCGTGGCGATATTCTCTACTGCCCCAAAACATTGAAAACTGAGCACATCGACGTAGGGCAGTGCCGCACGGACCACCTCCTCAGGAAGCACTGCGTTTGCCTCCCATCGGTCCCCCAAGATCAGGTGATTCGGATCGTAACGGCGGATAGCGTCATGCGTGATCCTGAAGTAGCGTTCAGCAATGACAGAGAGTTCGCGGCGTCCTGCCTCCGATTCGAGCAGCTCTGGATCGACTAACGCCCCACGCCACTGCGTGTCAGAAGAGGTGTGCACCCACTGAGGACAATCGCAGTAGAAATAACCGATAAGCTTGGGATCGTCGCGGAAGCGTACACACTCATCGCGGGCGACGTAGTCGCACCACTCCTCGAAGTCGGAACTCATCAGATCGGGCATACGGACCTCAACCTGCCATTGATGTGCCTCGGTGAAAGGTAGTAGGTGGCAGTAAGGCATATCCGCCCA
>JAPOOP010000318.1 GCA_026713385.1 Candidatus Poribacteria bacterium
AAACCAACAACACGTTTTTTCCCTGCTTTAAGGTAACTGGAAAAAAAAGTTCATAATCATCACTCCAATTGTGATAATCCTCGTTAACTAACTTTCCATTGAGCCAGATTTTCTGATTAGTATGGCTGCCAGCAAACATTTTCGTTTCCTGTTTCCGCGGTGAATCTAAAATGATGGAACCGTAGGCCACATTCTGTGCGTCCTCGGTTGGGGGGGTACCCAGCGATTTTAACGCTGTGCCAATATTATCCCATCCGGTAGGTGCTATTTTGCCAGAAATCCAGGACTTTTTACCAACGGACCCTCCTTCTACCGCTCCATTGGTAGCAATTTCGCGTTCTGTGATTTTCCCACCACTCGCTGATCTGAGCAAACCTCCGTTCTCGAAGGCATCAAATTGTGCTCCCGGAAACAACATCCACAACCACGGACCCGTTATTTTTGTCCCCCCTTGTGGAAATCCCGGGTTGTCAGACAAAATAACAGATGTTTTCTGGAATAATTTTTCTAAGGGTGAAATATCGGTGATCACGTTATTCTGAAGAATTAGCTTTTCCAATTGCGTGAGTCCGGTAAGGGGTGATACATCTGAGATGAGATTCTCTCTCAGATTTAGATAGGTTAACCTTTTTAAATTCCGCAACGGAGACACATCCGATATGGAGTTATCGCGTAACGTTAATGAGGTCAGTTGTGTCAACTGTGCCAATCCGGATATATCCGAGACTCCGCAATGGTTGATTTCCAAACGTCTGAGTGTTTTCACGTCCCTCAGAGACGTGAGATTTGACAGGGATCTGTTGCCGCTCACTTCTAACCATCGGAGTCTCGGAACATTCGCTAACGGAGAGAAGTCTACTATCGCGGTATCCCAAAGGGCTACACCCTCCAAACTCGTCAGACCTGCCAGGGGGGATACATCGGAGACCGGATTTCCCTCAAGTGACATTCCGCTTAATTTTGTGAGTCCGCTCAGGGGAGATAAATCGGTTATGTTGTTCTCCTCAAGCCCCAGCCAGTCCACTTTAGTTAAATCCGCAAGCGGCGATACATCCGTGATTCTATTCCCGCGCAGCTTGATGTTATTCAGTTGCGTTAAGCCCGCCAGTGGCGATAAATCTGATATCGCATTATGACGAAACTCTATCCGCTCCAGTCGCGTCGCTGCCTCAAGTCCAATTAGATTACGAATGCCAGCCTCATCCGCTTCAAGACGCTCCAGTCTCGCCATATCCGCCGCCGTAATCAAGGTGCCAGCGGGTTTACCGAGTGTCGATTCAACCGCAGCGCGCAGGTTTACATCAGGGATGGAAATCAGATCGCTAGGTCTCAGGTCGTCTACCGGTGTTGGTGGTATTACGATGTCGTCCGGAGAGTTCAGCGCAGAAACCACTTCAGAAAAGTTAGACGTCCACGCATCTCGTTTGACGTTACCGTTCGCACTCTCCAGTGTTCGTAAGCCCAGACGTTGTAAACTCGGTTTTTCACGAATCTTTGCGATGAATGTTTCCGTTTCTAAACCAATGGCAGCGGCAGCATGTACCGCATCCACAGGATTTTCAAATGCCTTATAGAAACGATACACCGGCTCAATCCCACCAAAAACACCGCCCGTCGCTTCAAGGGCGCGTCGGTAAGTTTGTGTATCTTCGCTCAAGAGTTCGTCCATTTTTGCTTTTGCTACATACAAACGCAACGCCTGCACTTTCGCAGCACTCTCTGGGGCTCTCATAACAACCGCACGCACGTCATCCTCAAAGGTTTTCATCCCCTCTGTGTGGCAACCGATACAAGAAATACCGTTGCGAACAATGCCATCTCTCTCATCGGGGTTGGAAACAATCGTTGTCGGTGCTTCATCAATACGACTTCCCGATGCGTCAGAGATATAGTATGCCTGCAACCCGTTCGGGAGATTGAAGATAATCTCACCGCCATCGTGCCTGAACGTCAGTGGATGGTCAATGATGTTTTGCACACCCACATTCCCAGCAAAATCGTAACTTTTCCAATACGCCCCGTGTTGAAATCTGTGGCGTTCGACGATCCGATTGTTTTCTGACACACCTGAATCGTTGAGACCCGCACGCCAGACGCGAACCCCCGGCGCGCTTTGGAGATTTCTTTGGACATCTATCCCCAGGTCTCTCTCCAGTTCACGATCCGTCTCTGGAAGATCCAGAATATCATGGTAGAGCGGAGGCAGTGAGGCAGTTGCGAGGAACCAGTCCGCGTGAACAAACGGCACATCGCACTCCATCTCTTCGCGTAGGTCGGTCAATTTCTTAAGTAAACCGGCTTGCGTTTCCGAATCAAATTCAATACTATAGGGATATTCCTGTTCAATCTGTGTCCACGCATCGTTTCTGACGTCCCATTCGTAGCGGCGAAGATCAATATAGAAAATAGTTTTCCTTGCGTCAATGGGGACCGGTTTGACGATTTCGGAGCCCCAAGAGAGACTGTTCACCAGTTTTGAGAGCGCAAGCTGATACGCACGAAGCGTTTCTGGACTTTCACCGGCGTTATAGAGATGCGTCGTCGTAAAGTAGCGTGCCGAGGCACGATCAAACCTCGGCAGTGATTCGACATGCTTCTTAATAGTATCAAGCATTGCGTCCATCGGAATAAAATTAACATCATGTTCAACTTCCCAACTCGGCGCACCTGCTTGAATCCAATCACCGATGGTCTGAATCGCTGCACCAGAGAGCTGCGGTTGACCCAACGGCATCCGCTTTGCGAGATCTTCTTCAAAAAGTCGCCTATAGAGTTCGGATTCAATCGGTTTCTCACGAACGACTGCCCCACTATCTACCAACTGTGATACCGATTCAATGACGAGATTTTCGGTGAAGGCTCCGTGGGGTCCGTGGCAGTCAAAGCAACTTTGTTCAAGGATCAGATACGCCTCTTGCGCGAGGTCCTGCTGTGCCTCAGCGATTTGATGTCCGCAGCTAAACGTTAACACGAGGCTAATTATGATGAGATTCTTCATGTGTTTTTCTTCCTTTTCTTAGATGGCTTTGGGCTGCACTTCCTTACTTCCTTATCAACATCTTGCGTGTAGCGGTAAAATCGCCAGCGGTGAGCGTATAAAAATAGATGCCACTTGCGACCGACTCACCCACTTCGTTTTTCCCATCCCAATACGCCGCACGACTCCGGTACTGATAGATACCGGTAGGTTGATACCCCAGTGCTAATGTCCGGACTAAGACGCCACTCGCAGCATAGATACGTATCGTGACGTTCGCGGATTCTGTGAGGCGATAGGGTATCCAGGTCTCTGGATTGAACGGATTCGGATAGTTGTGGAGTAAAGCTGTCTCCTCTGGAATGAACAGAGCCAAAAGCTGCTCAAGGTTTGCGATGCCCCGTTGGAAGGTAAGCGATCCATCATCTGCGGCACGCAAAATGTTGAGGGAGCGTTCAATTATTTGATATGTAAACGTCTGCGGTTGTGAGCGGGTGTTCGCGCTTACAGGTGCAGCAGGTGCCGCTTTTTCGCCAAGATGTTCGGCAACGAGTGCGAGGTCTTTTCCATCTACAACGCCATCGCCATTGACATCGAGACGCGGGTTCTTCGGTGGTTTTTGTCCCAATGCTCCCGTTACCAACTGCACATCCGTTGCATTTGTGATGCCATCGGCGTTGACATCCCACGCCGGGACAGTGGGGGCACTTCTCTCTACAACGATCATTGTCTCGGGAGGTGTAGCTGAGATTGTTTTCCCAGCACTGGAACCGGCTCGGAAGTCCCGTAGCACGATGCGTCCCCGTCCGTTGGCGATGGCTGTGAATCTCACGGATAGGAGTATGCCTTCGCCTTTGGCACCACCTATGGAGGTTCGCGCAGCCTTGATACCGGTGATTTTACCTTTTGTGTTATTAATCGTGCCTTTTTGAAAGAAGGTGCGTCCGCCGCTCTGCTTCAGGAAACTCCCTTCGGTGACGCTATTTGCTTTGAGGAGTGCGGGGTCAAAGACAATATCAGATTGCCATCCCGCTAAATCGGTGATGTTTGCGGTGGTGAGACGGAGGGTGAAGGTATCGCCTTTCTCAATCTGTGTTGGATTTGTAGACAAAGAGAATCGCTCATTGTGGGATAACACTGTATATTCAGTCCCAGATGCGAACCCAAAAAAGCCACTCCACCCACCTCCCCTCTCGTAAACAGCAACTAACAAGGTGTTTATTCCTTTTTTAAGAGTGACAGAGAATTGGTCTTGGAAGTCACCAGCCCCTCGGTCCACAGGGTTGTTGTGAACCAATTCCCCATTGAGCCAGACTTTGACAGCATCATCACTTCCGACGAGCATCCTCGTTTTCTGCGCTCGCGGAGAACCCAAGGCGATAGAACCATAGGCAACATGATCATTTATGTCCCCTGCTCCTAAGCCTGCCTCGTTCGCCATATCATTCAGGTTATTCCCACCCGTAGGGGACAGTTTGTGTAGGGTCCATTGGGTATCGCCCACTGGATTTCCTTCAATTGCCCCGTTAGTTGCCACCTTTAACTCCGTTACATTGCCGTTACTCATCTGTGCCAGAAAATCTACGCCGGACCTAGCGGCTCCAGAACCACCTCTCCCTCCTGTCGGAGCAATCACCCATAACCAAGGTCCCTCTATTTTCGGCGCGCCTCTTATGAAAGAACCCGAATTGCCCTCCATTCGGATAATAGTCTTTTCGGGTAATCCGTCCAAAGGTGAAAAGTCAGATATCGCATTGTTCTGAAGGTTGAGGTGTTCCAAGTTGGTTAATCCCGCAAGCGGCGATACATCCGATATGACATTGCCGTTCAGTTCCAATCTTTTCAAACGCGTTAACTTTGCGAGAGGGGATACATCTGATATGACGTTACGTTCAAGATTCAACTCTGTCAAACTTACTAAGCCTTCCAACCCGGAGACATCTGATATACGGGTATCCCTGATGACCAACCTTCTCAGTGTTTTTAACCCCTTTAAAGACGGCAGTTCCGATATCGACGCGTTATCCCCAAATTCAAGCCATTGCAGTCTGGGTAACTTTGCTAAAGGAGCAAAGTTGGAGATGTCAGTGTGCAGAGCATCTATGCCTTCCAAACTCAGTAATCCTGCGAGAGGTGACACATTGGAGACAGGATTGCCCCCAATCCCGATCCCGTTTAACTTCACTAACCCCTTCAACGGCGAGACATCGGTGATTTGGTTCTCCTCAAGTCCCATCCACTCCACATTGATTAACTTCGCGAGCGGTGAGACATCGGTGATTTGGTTGCCTCGGAGTTTGATGTTATTCAGGCGCGTCAAGCCTGCTAACGGAGATAGATCGGATATCGCATTCCGCCGTAACTCTATCCGTTCCAGGCGCGTTGCGTGCTCAAGTCCTCGCAGATCGCTGATGCCCCGCTCATCCGCCTCAAGCCGCGTCAATTTCGCGATGTCCTCTGTCGTAAGCAAGGCAGGGGCTTTGCCCAACCTTTCCGCAATCGCTGCACGCAAGTTCTCGTCAGGAATCGGATGCCCAAAAACAGGGGTTGGTGTCGGTGTCGGCGTTTCGATTACCGGTGCCACGCACTCATCACCATATACACACACAACCAACTCCGAAAAGTTGGACTCCCAGACATCCCGCTTCACATTGCCACCACTCAGCAAACCCGCTAACCCTAAGTTCTGTAAACTTGGTTCCCGACGAATCTTTGCCAGGAACGTCTCTGTCTCCATGCCGATAGCAGCGGCAGCATGGGGTGCAGTGAGAGGACCTTGAAACGCCTCATGAAACAGATGCACCGGCTCAATGCCACCAGAAACACCACCCGTTTTTTCCAGTGCCGCCACGTAGTGCTGCTTATCCTGCGCCACAAGCGCATCCATCTCGGGTTGTTTTACATACAGCCGCAACGCATGGGCTTTATCGTAAGCCGGGCGCGCCGTCTTCTCAATCGTTGCACGCACACCGTCTTCAAACGTCTTCATCCCCTCCGTGTGACACCCGATACACGACAGACCATTGCGCACGGCAGGATCACTCGCCGCAGGGTTAGAGACGATCTCCGTCGGTGCAACGTCTATCCGATTCCCTTGACCATCCGAGATGTAATACGCCTGCAACCCGTTGGGCAAGTTGAAGATAACTTCACCCCCATCGTGTTGGAAAGACAACGGACGCGTGAAGATGTTCTGCACATCACTACTCCCCGCAAAGTCGTAGCTCTTCCAATACGCGCCATACGGCGACTTGTGCCGCTCCACGACGCGATTGTGCCGCGAAACACCGGAATCGTTGGTCCCTGCACGCCAGACGCTACGCCCCGGTGCCTGCTGTAAATTCCGATTAACATCTATCCTGAGTTCTTGCTCCAACTCGCGATCCGTCTCCGGGAGTCCGAGAATGTCGTGATACAACGGCGGCAGCGATGCCGTCGCCAGAAACCAATCCGCTTGCACAAACGGCACTTCGGATTGTGTCTCTCCCAGAAGTCCTATCAACTTTTCATGCAGACGTGGGTGTGTGACCGAGTCGAACGCAATCGTGTAGGGATAGGCTTCCTCAATCTGTGTCCACGCCCCTCGGCCATCCCAGTCATAGTCGCGGAGGTCAATATAGAAAATCGTCTGTTGGGCATCAATCGGTAGTGGTTTGACGATATCGAAATTCCAAGAGAGACTATTCACCAATTTAGAGAGGGCAACCTCGGCAGCCCGAAGCGTTTCGGGCCCTTCACCGGCGTTATAGAGATGCGTGGTCGTGAAATAACGGGCGTAAGGTCGGTTAAAAGCATCCAGGTCGCTCAGGTGGTTTTGAATAGCTGTCAGCATAGCATCGGTCGTGATGAAAGAGACATCGTGCTGGGCATCCCAACTCGGTGCGCCTGCGAGAATCCAGTTCCCGATGGTCAGGATCGCCTCTGGAGAAAGCTTCGGTTGATTCAGAGGCATCCGTTTTGCGTCATCTTTTTCAAGGAGCCGTGTATAGAGTTCAGAGTTAATAGGGAGTTGCCCAGGAACAACGGCACCTGACTGAATCAGTCCTGCTGCGGAGTCGATAACGAGTGCCTCTCTAAAAGGACCATGCTCACCGTGGCAGCCGAGACAGTTCTGTTGAAAAATCGCATACGCCTGCTGCGCGGTGTTCTGTTGTGCCTCCGCAGTGCTATATCCTAAGATGAGGACTGTTAAGATTAGTACATATCGGAAGTATTTGTGAACTTTTA
>JAPOOP010000364.1 GCA_026713385.1 Candidatus Poribacteria bacterium
GACATTGGTGAATATACTATGTCTGTGTCGCTCACCTTCCGGGGCACAACCTTTGGATGGCCAAACCCACTCCGACTTTCAAAACGGGATGTTGCCTTCTTCTCCTTTGATGTTAATGTGCCACGCGGAGACACGATTGAGCTCACACTGAGTATCTATGATTGGAGTGGCGACATGGTACTCTCCGAAACGTATCCCGATGTTGTATCAGGGCAGCGCAATGATCAGTTGGTGAAGTGGAATTTGGAAAATCAAGCGGGTGTTGCTGTCGCACGAGGAATCTACGTCTTCCGATTGGAAGCCGTCAATGCAGCAGGAAATCGCGCGAACGTTGTCGGCAAAGTGCTGGTTGTTGACTAATTGGCTATCAGTGGTCAGTAATGGGTTGTCGGTAAGCGCAGTTTTCTCGTGAACTCTCACTGAGAGGCAACCTGATGGCTATTAAAAAAGGAGAACGATTTGAACATAATAAGGAAAAGAAACCCAAACAAATCCTTAATACAGATGCCTTTCACCGAGAACCATCGTGGAACGAAGTGGAACGATGAACAAATGCCCATAATTAAAAAAATCGCAATAGTGCTTCTCATAATAGCCGCGGCCGCCCCAAGTGCACAGGCAGTTAGTATCCACGATGGAGCCGGAACAGCCGGTGCCGCTTTCCTAAAAATTGAAGGTGGAAGTCGGCCCGTTGGAATGGGGGGTGCCTTCGCTGGACTTGCTAATGACGTTAACACTATCTTTTGGAATCCGGCAGGGTTAACCGCTGTCCACGATCAGGAACTGACTGCAATGCAACACTTCTCATTTGCGGACATTAACAATCAAACCATCGGATACGCACAGCGGATAGACCGGCTCGTCTGGGGAGCAAGCTTCCTCGGAAGTTTCACTGAAATTGAACGCCGACAGGGACCAACGGAAGACCCGGATAGTACCGTGACAGTCGGAGGCTTCGCTACAGGGTTGTCTCTCGCCTACCCTCTTGGCTCAGCAATGTCAGTCGGTGGTACGGCAAAGGTGATTTCACAACAATTGGACATTCAGAACGCCTATGGTGTTGCAGCAGATGTCGGTATGATCTTGCGGTTGCTTGACAATCACCTCGGAATCGGGGTTGCTGTCCAAAATGCTGGAGTCTTAGATGGTGGGGAAAATCTGCCGATGGCACTCCGGGCAGGACTGGCTTATAGAACTTGGAAACAACCCGCGGTGGAAGCGGAGGAAACAATGCCTCCCAGTGAAGTGTGGGCATTCGTTGCAGACGCCAACCTTCCCCTCATTGATGCAAATCCGAGTTTTCACGTCGGGGCAGAACGGTGGTTTTACGAAAGCGTTGCTGCCCGTATCGGGTACCGAATTGGAATGAACGAGAATCCCAGCGATGGGTTGGCGCTCGGTATCGGTGTGCGACGCAGTGGTGAAGACGCGTTAGCGAACATTGACTTCCAGTTTGACTACGCTTTCGTACCGGACGCTTATGTCGGCAATGCGCATCGTGTCTCTATCATCACGCGCTTCTAATAGTTATCAATTGGAAATTCATTCATTGAATGACTGCCACATATTTTCGAGTTTTACTTTAAATAGAATAGGGTTCTAATGTGAATTAGAACCCTATTCTACTGATAACTGATAACTATTATACACTCGCTTCAAGCATTCGCTGAATCGGTGTCCGCGCCTTATCGATAATTTCAGGACTCAGTGTAACTTCGTATTCACCGAGGTCTGCATTCTGGTCGATCGCTTCCAGAATGTTTGCTATTTTCCCCAAGCTTACTTGTGCCATGTGCGAGCATCGGACCGAACAGGCTGTCCAAAATTGAACTTCTGGAAACTCCTGTGCCAGATTTGAGGTTAATTCACACTCCGAAGCAACAAATGCGCGCTCAAGTTGGTTCGCTGCAACACGTTCCGCTATATCCTTCATAATCTGGCTGGTACTGCCGTAAAAATCTGCCTCTTGTAAGACATTGGGACGACATTCCCAGTGCGCATATAGTTTACGGAGCGGATGCCCTTTCGGGATTTCAAACGATTCACGGATTCCGAGAAGATCATCCAGTGTGAATCTTTCATGAACTTCACAAACTGCGCCGCGCGCTGTGTTGTCTTTACCGGGGTAGACGACATTCTTCTCGCCCTTCAATTCTTCCTCCAAATTCTGTGCAAAGAAGATATCGGGCACAAAGATCACTGTATCCCCTGGCATCGTTTTCGCGATGTGTGCGGCATTTGCCGACGTACAGCAGATATCTGATTCTGCTTTCGCGTCGGCGTAGCTATTAACGTAAATCATCACCGGTGCCCCTGGATAAAGGGCTTTCAACTGCTTGACATCTTCGGCACCGAAGTTATCGGCAAGCGAGCATCCTGCTGTTTTATCTGCGACCAGCACCGTTTTGCTCGGATTTAAAATTTTCGCTGTTTCTGCCATGAACGGTACACCGTTAAAGATTAGATACGGTGCTTCTGTTTTTGCGGCGAACATGCTCAGCCCGAGCGAATCGCCCTGCTCCTCTTTTTCAGATAGTCCAAAAACCAGTGGCTCCATATAGTTGTGACCGAGCATCACAACGTTGTGTTTCTGTTTCAGGGTTCGTATCTTGTGAATGGTCTTGGCATGGGCTTCTATATCGAGAAACGTTAAACTCGGATGGTGACGGTTATACAATTCCTGTTTAACGTCCTCCAGGCTCAATTCTGTCGTACAATTCGCTGCATCTGTTGTATCGGGAGTTTCTCCCTTAGAATGCATGACAGTCATTTTTTTATACACTCCGTTTAGAAGTTAACAGCTAACAGTTTTCAGTTAAGATATTTCTGGTGAATCTAAAGGTTTTCTTTTACCAGAGGCATCTTAACTGTTTGACCACTGAAAACTGATAATTCTTTTTATTCGTTCCAATTAGAATACCCTCAAAGTATCTTTTTTGTCAAGCCCTAATATATTCAAAAGGATACACAAATGTTAAATTTATGTCATATTTTCTCTCTAAAAGGAAAAAGAATCTGTGCGTTTGTCCTTATTGTGTGTCTAATATCGGGATTGACACCGACTGCGGAGAGTATTTCAGTCAAATTAAGAGGAAAAGTAGCTTTAGGTGGGATTCTTTCGGGTTTGGCGTATGTGACGTATGCGCTTGTAACGCGCGACAAGCGGGCAGCGGAGAAGCTGCAACTTCACCTCGGCCCGCCTGATCGTGTTATCTGGTTTGAACGTGGCTTTGATCGATGGCGCATCGATTCTTACAAAGAACAGTGCTATCTGTTTCGCAATAACCTGCTTATTAAAACTTTACCCTGCGCCAATCTGATTTTCAAGCTTACCTTGCGGAGTAACGACATGGGTTTGGACTTTGACGTGCGTTCCTTAAATCTGAAGAAATACCCTATTAAAAACCCTGCACGGATGTTGCAGGCTACTCTCTTGGGTAAACTCAAACCTGTAGCCCGTAATGTAATAGAGGGCGGTTCTACGGAGAAGTACTTCATCCATCAAACTGACCTGACCGAACCGCAAGGTAAGCTTAAAAGTCCGTTTCTTATTGATACGTCTGTTTCAGGGAACCCCACGTGGTTGCGGCTTTACCTTTCGCGTCCACAGTGAGTCCCTCAACCTGTATCTTCCTGTCTTTATCGGTTGGAAGGCGAACGTTTGCTTGGTCCGCAGCCGTGGCTTTCACGTTAGTCGTCACGAAGATTGCATCAATCATAGTAGCATCTTCTCGGACTGCGATACGTAAAAGCGACTCACCGGCATCTAATTCCCATTCTCTGTCAAAAGTGCCACCATCTAACCAGTGGTTAATACGGTCCCAGTGCCAAGCAGCACCTTGTGCGACCCCCCAGCGAAACTCCGTGTTACCAGTTTGCTGTGCATTTTCGTCTGGATCCGCGGGTTGCCAAGTTACCCAGAAAGAGTCGCTGTTTCCATCCCATGCAATGACGTGTCCCCAGAGAGCGTAATCACCTGCCTCCGGGATATTGATGATAAAATCGGCGTACCCTCTATCGCCGCCACCGGTGACGGGTGCTCCCTCCATCCAGATGAATTTTCCATCAGACGCGAGTTTATCATCTGTAATAATCATCGGATCTACAATTTCATTTGCGAGTTCTGCTTCAAGTGCGATCTCGACCTCTGCGTGAAGCTGTAGTGTTCCGTGTATGAATACTGTGAATATAACGAGCAAGAAAATTGTGCTGTCCTTCATTACAAACCTCCTTTCGATTCTCGAAAATAGGCGGGCGAATGGTTAATCCACCCGCCTTAATAATTATCTGCTGGCTTTGAGTTTGCCCCAGGTTGTAGTGAGTTTGTCTTGCGGTTCGACAGGCGTTAAGGAATCTTCTGGGATCGGATCCCGCGGATTGACTTCCGCTTCGTCTTCCGAGAGATTGTCGGTGATGTAGATCACGTCCAGCATAGTAGCATCTTCTCGGACTGCGATACGGAGTGTCGTCTCACCAGCATCCAATTCCCATTCCCGTTCAAAAGTGCCACCATCTAACCAGTGGTTAATCCGATCCCAGTGCCAATCGTTGCCTTGTGCAACGCCCCAACGAAACTCTGTATTACCAGTTTCCTGTGCATTTTCGTCTGGATCCGCGGGTTGCCAAGTTACCCAGAAGGAATCGCTATTCCCGTCCCATGCGATGACTTTGCCCCAAAGAGCATAGGTGCCTGCGGCAGGGATATGTAGGTTATATTCTACCCAACCTTCGTCACCGCCACCGGTAACGGGGGCACCTTCCATCCACACGAATTGCCCTCCGGAGGCATCTGCATCGTCGGCGACGACCATAGGTGCTTCGATTGCATCCGCCATTTCTGCTTCAACTGCCCGCTCGTAGCCGTAGCTTATGCCACTTGTTAGCAGTAAACCAAACATGAAAAGTGTACCTAATACTAACATTTTGAAACGCATAAAAGTATCTCCTTTTTTTAAAGTTATAAGTTGTCAGTTGTCAGTTAAGAGGTGTTCGTGAGTCCCAAGCCTGTAGCTCGTAATGAAATGGAGAGCGGATATAAGGGACGCACGTGAGAGTCGAAACGCACGTTGTTCCTCCGCAAGGAATAATTAAAAACCTCGAATTTTGCCCCATTGCCGAATTTGTAATGTTGACGGTTCTATGGGCAGGACATCCAAATCCCTGAACCATTTCGGTTGTGCCGCCCATGCTCCATTGTTAATCAATTCACGACGTTCGGTTCCATCGGTACGCATCAGGTGGATAACCCATCTACCGTCCTTTTCAAATTGAAAAGCAAGCGTTTTGCCATTTGGTGCCCAAGAAGGAACTGCTTCATCAGTTGGTGTGTCGGTGAGTGCTTGTTTGTTCCCACCATCAATGGCATTCATAATGTACAAATCTAAATCGGCGAGTTCTACCTCTCGGTGCATGGCGGCATATACAATCTGTGTGCCGTCAGGTGACCAAGCCGGATAGATGTCCATCAGGGGTTGATGTGTCAACCGCTGTTCGACTCGGTTGTTTACATCAACAACGTATATGTCCCAGTTGAATTCCCGCTTTGAGTGGAAAACGAGCGCATTTCCATCGGGAGCCCATGTGGGTACTTCGTCTTGAAACGAATTTTTCGTCAGTTGGACAACTTCGTTGTTATCAAGGTAGAGTAGATAGATGTCAAAATGCCCGTCGCGATCTGATGTAAAAGCAAGACGTTTACCATCAGGTGCCCATGCCGGTGCTTTATCTGTCGTCGGGTGATGTGTTAAGCGTCGCTGGTTGGTTCCATCAGCCTGCATTACGTAAATTTCGTGATTCCCATCGCGCCGGGAGAAGAAAGCGATCTGAGTTCCATCGGGTGCCCACGTCGGATAATAATCCGCAGCCGGATTGTTTGTAAGATTCGCTGGTGGCTTTCCGGTCGTATCTGTCAGATAGATTTCCCAGTTCCCGGTCACATCCGAAGCAAAAGCGATAGTCCCAGACGGATGCGGTTGGCACAAAGCACTACTGATTAGAAGTGAAAATATCAAAAAAATACTACCGAAGGTCGCTATTCGGAGATCGCTCTTACCGTATGCTAACAAAATTCGCATTTTTTGTCTATGTTGTTTTTGCGGTTTGAACAAAAAATCAGAATTTTCCATCGCGCACCTCGAAATGGGTTGGTTTACGGAGCGTCGTGCCGCCTATCCGAACCCATTCTGCCATCCACTCGATCATCTGTCCCAAGGCAACAGATGGGTACCCAAACAGTCGGTGACACCGAGAGGCGTTGCTCAGTAGTGCTGTTTTTGCCTCTTCGCCCTTGAACCGTGGCAGTTTGTTGAAAAGCGCGCCGAAGCGTGAAGCGAGGTATCGGATAGAAACAGTTTCTGGTCCCGTCACATTGAGGATCAGCGGTGGACTTTGGCAATGTGCGAAAACCCGTAATGCTATTGCATTCGCGTCGCCTTGCCATATTACGTTCACAGTGCCCATTTCAAGTGGAATGGGTTGTTCTGTGTAAACTTTTTCGGCGATATCCAGCAGTATCCCATAGCGGAGGTCAATCGCGTAATTTAAGCGCAAAATCGCCATAGATGTGCCGAATTGCGATGAAAAGTAGGCACATATACGCTCACGGCTCAGACACGATTGCGCGTATTCACCGATTGGGGCAGGCGATAAATATTCTGTCGCACCACCATGCGAGGCCGGTGTCAGCGGATAGACGTTCCCTGTGGAAAAAACGACCAGCCGAGAATCCTTAAACTTGTCTGCCACGCGTCCCGGCATATAACTATTCATTGCCCAGGTGAGACTCTCGTTATCCGTGGAACCGAACTTCCTACCTGCCATCAAGATCACGTTTTGAATGTTAGGCAGGTTTTGCAAGCAATCTTCCGAAAGCAGGTCAGCGGCAATCGTTTCAATGCCAACTTCGTGTAAACCATCTCGCACACCGGGTGTCGAAAAACGGGACACACCGATGATTTTTTTACTAACACCTGCGAGATCGATGGCGCGTTTCGCCTGTTTGGCGAGCGTCGGTCCCATCTTTCCACCAACACCGAGAATAAGGATATCCCCCTCCAGCGCAGCCATAGACGCTATCACTTCGTCTGTCGGTTCGGATAGATATGATTCTAACTGGGCTTCTGTTTTTATCAAGGGAAGGGTCCTGTAAACCTGAACGGTTAAAAACTTGGTGACGATTGGAGAGTTTTCATCGTCTCTATCTGAAACAGGTGTGTTTCAGGGGCAGGTTCTGAAGCCTGCCCCATAATCTTTCGATTAATACTCAGCCTTGATACTTGCCCATAAGGTGCTCAATTTTTCCGCAGGATCGACAGCAAATAAAACGCCTTTGTTCATATCAGCATTAATCTCATCCTCACTCAAGGCACGCGTATAGAAGGCGAACTCATCAATAAACCCGTTCAGATATTGAATATCAGCTTCGTTGTCCTTACCGAGGACGATGGCACCCGTAGGCGCGGCGAAGATCGTGAATTTACCGCTCCAATC
>JAPOOP010000555.1 GCA_026713385.1 Candidatus Poribacteria bacterium
AGACTGTTTTGCCGCACCTGATGAGGACAAACGAAATGCCCACCCGGCATCCACTTCTGGAAATTTCGGAAATTGACACACATATTGAAGTATACTTGAAGCAGATTGGCGAAATTACGTATCGGTTTCCGGAGCACGATTCAAAATGTCAATCGTTGAGAGTGTTGGTGGGCAACGAGCATTGGTTCGTCAAACACGGTAACACACCACAAACCATTAGATGGCTCAAACAGGCTGTTCGTTTCCACGCCGCTGTCCAGCATGAGGCACTCCCTCAATTGCACAACGCTTTTGCTACGCCCGATTGTTTTGCGCTGGTCTACAATTGGGTAGATGGCGAGGGTTTGCGTCCTGAAAGGGAACTGCGTCCCGATGAAATTCACCCGCGTGACAGGTTTTGTGCCTTGCCAGCGGTTGAGATAATTGATGCCCTTAACGTTATCTATGATGTCCATATCCTTATTGAAAAACAAGGGTTTATCGCTGAGGACTTTTACGACGGTTGTATTATCTACCACTTTGAGAAAAAGCAGATACACCTGTTCGATTTCGATTTCTACCATCCGGGACCGTTCATAAATGACCGCGGGCGATTGTACGGCTCAACTCGATTCATGGCACCGGAAGAATTTCAGAAAGGCACGTACATTGACGCAAGGACAAACGTCTTTATGTTAGGGCGGACGGCGTTTGTGTTGCTCGCCAACAACAGCGATTCACGCGACGATTGGAAAGGGAACGATGCTCTCTGGCATGTTGCGAAGAAAGCAACAAACGCGGACAAACAATTGCGATACCCATCTGTCCAAGCGTTCGTTTCCGCGTGGCACGCCGCGATTAATGATTTTTAATTTATGGTCTCCTGTTAGGAAGTCGTCGATTTTAACAAAACTGTAGCCTGCAATAACGGCGCAGGTGACCCTGACGCGAAGAACGTCAATATCCAAGCAACCGACACTGACCCGCAAGGAATAATTAAAAATGCGAAAAATTACAGATAACGAAATTCAATTCTTCAATGATAACGGATACCTCATCTTGAAAGGGGTAATCCAATCCGATGAACTTTCCGTTATACAACGTGAAAGTCAACGACTCATTGATGAGATTTTGGCGGGTGGACCGGCAGATCCATGGTGCAACCGTGGTCCTGAAGGGATTCCTTACTATCTAACCTATCTACACTCCCATCCGAACGAATTCTCCCTGCGACTCTTGGGACACCCGTCTATTGGGGATCTGCTGCATCGGATCGTCGGACCTGATTTTATACCGTGCTATGAATCTTTAGTTTTCAAACTGCCGAAACACGGTTCATCTGTGCGGTGGCATCGGGATGGAAATGCCATCCGTGAGAATCATCCGATCTTCAATATTGATATATACATAGATGACTCCACCGTTGATAACGGGTGTGTCTGGGTAGTCCCGAAGAGCCATCTCTGGGGGATCGAAGAGGCACAGGAGGTTATTGACAGGGGTGAAGCCAATTTTGAACGCAAGGACGCAGTGCCAGCAGAAGTTGAACCGGGTGACATTCTGCTCCACCATACCAAAGTCTTGCACGGCAGTAAAATCAACACAAGTGGGACGCTCCGTCGGGTCATTTACTTCGATCAACGGACCCCGCGGTGGAACAAACAGTATAAATGGTGGCAATCGGAGTTCTTGACGCAACGCTGCAAACTCTATCAACGCGCCCTCCACGAACGCCGAACGAACCCTTATCCGTCGGATACCGAGCAGTTTGATTACAAAGTCCCATCAGATATGCCGACGTGGAACCCAGAAGACAATTTTGATCTACGGATTCAGCACCGCGCGTATGCGTATCAAGAGTAGGACAAAGTTTTATAGGTGCCGTTTGAAATCAGCCGTTGAAATGCCCAAGGAACAGCGCAACATTGAGAAACGTCGCTTCGGTGTTGTGTTTTTCTGGGTCGTAGATTTTAGAGAATTTAGATGAGGAAAAAATGATGAGATTTCTAAAGTTTTTTGTGATGATTTTCTATTTTTTGGCTGTGATGTTATCGTTTGGCGAAACGGAAGTCCCCCTAAAAAAGGCGGAGTCTCTAATTACAGAGCTAAAATTCTATGAAGCCATGATTGCGCTTGAACCGTTGTTGATGAGCCGTGAAAAAAGCCAAGCACAAGAGCAAGCACTCTGGATTGCGAACACGCTCGGTGTCGAAGTTGCTGAAAATATCACGGCTGAACAGGACGCATTGAGGGTCTACCCGGATTATGGTAGTATTAGTGATGATGATCCCAGATCTCAGGGACTGCGGAAAAAACGCAAGGCTGTGGATCGTTTAGGGGCAGATATACATTACAATGAGATGGCGGGCGCGTATTTTTACCGTTATGGTTTCTTGGAACGGTTGCTGGCACTTTATCCCAAGAGTCGTTGGGCCCCAATCGCTGAATACTATCTCATCCATAAGAATCGTCCATTAGAAGCCGTAGACGTAGAGAAAACGATCCCAGTTCTCTTAGCCTATGTCAAGAAGCACACAAACAGTGGCTATTTCGAGGTATCTATGGCTTACTATGACATTGCGAGGCTCTATCACGGTATATGGGCTGATTTGGCATATCCTGAACTGAGTCCGGGGGTAGGATCATACACGATTGGAGACGCGGCAAATAAAGAAGGTGCAGCGATATACAAAACCGAAGCCCTGAAGTATTATGCCAAGTTCATCGTCAGTGATTATCAAGAGACGCGATGGCGAACTCAGGAGATGGTTCGTCAAGCTTATCAAGACCTAAAGTACGAGAAAAATGTCGATCAGTATTTTCTTTATTATGATTGAAAGTTAGGAGATTTTTCAGTAAACAAATATCGTGTATTGCCCTCAAGCAATCATGGAATTCACTATAGTTGACCGCTGCGCGGACACGATAGGAGATAAGCGATGAACGTTTTACTTGTGGGTGGTTCCGGACATGTTGGAACCATGACGCTCCCATACATGAAGAGCCATCACAATTTTCGAGTCCTTGACCTCAATCCACCGAAAGACACATCTATTGATTACATCCAAGGATCCGTTACCGACCCCGTTATTGTTCAGGAAGCGTTGAAAGGGATGGACACGCTTGTCTACATGGTGATGCTGCAACCGACGAGCGATCGGTCCTCTGTCGCCGATTTCAGCGACATTCTCGCAAACTATGAGGTGAACGCGAAGGGACTGCATATCGTCTTACACGCCGCAAAGGAGGCGGGTATCCGACACGCCGTCTACACAAGCACTTTCACCGTGCATGAGCGGACGCGAAACAATTTTCCGTATGAGGATGTCGTGCCTCGCGATAATCCTGGGGTCTATGGGTTAACCAAAAGCTTCGGTGAGCAGGTCTGCGAATACTTCTCACGAGAACACGACATGTCTCTGATCGCCCTACGAATCACGGGTCCCTCTACACGCGAACAGTGGCTTGAGCGTTACGCCCAACCGAAAGATTCGTCAGTGCACATCTGGTGGACAGATGAGCAAGACTTGGCGACTGCGTATCTTGCCGCTATCTCCGTTGAACACGAAGGTTTTGATGCTTTCTTCATCGCTGGAGATCATGAACAGAAGGAGATTAATCTCTCGAAAGCGAAACGCTTGCTCGGTTGGGAACCCCTTACGCATACACGTGTGTAATTTGACAAAGACCACATTGTATGATACAATTTACTGGGTAAATCAAAAATCAACATCAAAATGAACGTAGTTAGTTATTAAATTACCTGTCCTAATCACAATCTCATTTTTATTTTCAAGGTAAGGAAAATCGCCTATGACGCACCCTGAACTCACCCTAACAGAAAGTCGCCCCTTCCATACCCAGCGCCGAGACACATGGTGGTTGCAACCCTTGGCGGTATTTGTCGGGTTGGGACTTTTCATCGTTTATGCCACCTTTCGGGTTTTTGAAGGGAACCATTTCATCCACGGTCCCTACCTGTCGCCTTTCTATTCACCGCTACTTTTTGGTACTGAAAAGGCGGCGCATAGCCTTGAGCACAGTTGGTTTGGTATGATGCCAGATTGGATACCGGGTTTCATTACACCGGCTGTCCTCATTTTGTGGGCACCGCTCGGATTCCGCTTTACATGCTACTACTACCGGGGTGCGTATTACAAGGCTTTTTGGGCAGACCCACCCTCTTGCACAGTATCAGAACCGCGTAAAGGATATCGCGGTGAAAACTCGTTCCCGCTGATTATACAGAACATCCACAGATATTTTCTTTACGTCGCGCTTGTTGTTCTCGGCATCCTCGCCTATGACGTGTGGAAAGCCCTTTGGTTTGACGATGGTAACGGCGGGACAACCCTTGGTATTGGTGTAGGCACTATCATTTTGGCAGGTAATGTCGTCCTTTTAGGCGGTTACACGCTCGGATGCCACTCTTTGCGTCACTTAGTCGGTGGAGTTGTCGATCTGCTCTCTAAAGCTCCAATCCGTCGCAGAGCGTATAACTGTGTCAGTTGCTTGAACCAGCGACACATGCTTTGGGCATGGATGAGTCTCTGTTGGGTCGGTTTTTCGGATGTATACGTCCGCTTTATAGCACCGACACTGGGTAAGGACTGGATTACATTTTAAGAAACATCTATCTATCTATTGTAGAGAAGAAAGAGGAAACATTAGCGTGGCATCTTACGAAACTCACGAATATGATGTGTTGATAATCGGAGCCGGTGGTGCTGGACTTCGTGCCGCTATTGAAGCTGCCGCAAGCGATCTAAAAGTAGG
>JAPOOP010000626.1 GCA_026713385.1 Candidatus Poribacteria bacterium
CACAGGTAGACGGAAAAAGTGCACAAATCCAACTAAAACCGCACAACGATTTCTATATCTGTCCGTTTTTTGAACCAGAGACGAGCCATTGCACCATCTATCCAATCCGTCCGCTTGACTGTCAACTCTATCCGTTCGCGCTGATGCTCAGTGAGGATGGAAACGAGGTTGTTCTCGGCGTAGATACTCTCTGTCCGTTTGGTGAATCACACCTCGAAACGGAGACCTTTCAGAAGCACATTCGCCATGTCATCGATTACGTTGAATCCGAATCAGTTACGGCGCAGATAATCGCCAACTGGAGTTTGATCGGCGATTACCAAGAGACCGTGAAAATTGTCCATACCCTCAAACTGACAGATGCAACTCCACCCGCTAACGCTCAATGACAAGCCACTTTTTGACGAATACGCACATCAGAAATGCCCGCGGCTTTCCAACTATGCCTTCGCGCCACTCTATGTGTGGAAAGCGCATTTTCAGTTTTATTGGGCACGGCTCGCGGAACATCTATGCATCTTCGCAAAACAGGGTGAAGACTATTTCATGCCGATTCTACCGATGCCGTGCAATCCTGAAGACCACACCTATCGAAATGTTATTCGCACAGCATATCAATTTATGTTAGGATCAAATCGGAATCCACACATCGCCCGAATCGAAAATGTTCCACAGGAACTGCACACTTTTTTTGAAGAGGACGGATTCCGCGCCACTTTGAAAGAGACCGAATACCTCTATGAGACCCGGACACTCAGTGAGTTGCGCGGCAACCGATTCAAAAGTAAAAGGAACGATTATAACGCCTTTATTGAGCGTTATCTGTCAGCAGAATTTAGACCCTACGGCATCGCTGACCGCGAGGCGTGCTTCGCACTCTATGACGCGTGGCATGCCGCACGCGCAGCAAAATGCGAAGACGCAGTTTATTGCGCGATGCTTGAGGATTCTCGATCAGCACATCGAATCGCGATCGCGCATGTGGAAGCACTCGGACTTTTCGGCAGGATTGTCCGTATTGATGAAGAAGTCAGAGGCTATACCTTCGGGTATCCACTGAATTCGGATACATTCTGTGTGCTGTTTGAGATTACGGATATTGGAATAAAAGGGCTCGCACAGTTCATCTATCGCGAGTTTTGCAAGGAATTGAGGGATACCTACAGATGGGTTAATGCCATGGATGATTCAGGGTTAGAGAACCTAAAACGTGTCAAACACTCCTACCATCCGGTCAAACTGCTTCCATCATACAATATTCGTTATAAAAGTTAGTCCAAAGCGCGTAGCCCGTAATGAAATTATGCCTTAAATGGCATAATTTGTCTTTGCTTTACATTTGGAGGGCGGCTCTACGGGAAGAGTATCAAAGTCTGAAACCACCTGACCGAACCGCAAGGTAAAATTAAAAGATGACAGCAGCACTTATTTTCCTTAACGGCTACTACGATACACGGCATCTCGATTTTTACCGTCAAGAAATGGAAAGCGCAGTGGAAAAGGGTTTCCCGCTCATCTGTGCTGACGGAGGCATCCGTATATTTGATGAATTAAATGGGGATACGGATATGTCGCTTATTCCAGATGTTCTTATTGGTGACATGGATTCCATCCCACATCGGGGTTACAAACCCCTCCCACAAGAAGCACAATGCCTTCCACAAGCGAAACATGTCGTTCAGGAATGGATAGGAAAGACAGACAAAGATTATACGGATGGACAACTCGCCGTAGATTACGCCATGGAACAGTATGACTGCCGACATATCATCATCTGCGGCGGTTTACCACGTCCAGAAGAATATGAAACCGACCAGTTCCTTGGGAATCTCAAACTGATGCGTTTTGGGCATTACCGGGTGTCCGGAGGCGAACCTTACATAGCCGAAATGCGGGATCCGAGACAAACAATCCACTATGTACTATCAGCAGTGCGTTTAACCCGAAAAAGCAGCCGACTGCAACGCGTCTCTCTCATCTCGGAAACCCCTAACGTCGTCGTCAAAAAGAGCGAAAATCTACGTTGGGACTTGGCATCCCTACACATCCACCCCGATTTAACAAACGCCCTTCGCAACGAATTCGTAGAAGGTGCGGAATCGGCAACCATCCAATTGACCGACGGATCCGCTCCGGTCTACGTGATTCACAACTGGTAGCCGAGTATCCGCTTGAGCGTTTCCGTGTCCAAATTCGCACCGCTCATGACCATCACTACACGTTTCCCCGCCAGCGTCTCTGTGAGTTTATGCGCTGCTGCTATTGGAGACGCGCCTGCGCCTTCTGCTAAGTTGTGTGTCCACCGCAACGCCAAACGGATGCCGTCCTCAAGTTCCGCTTCGCTGAGCAGAACAATGTCGTGAATGCCTTTTTTGATAATGGACAACGGCAATGGAAACGGTGTACGCGTCGCAATCCCATCTGCAATGGTATCGCAAGAATCGGTTTCTACACGCGTTCCTGTCTTCCATGAACGGTAGATAGCCGGTGCATTTTCCGCTTGCACACCGATGACCTTGACATCTGGATTAATCGCTTTGGAAACTGTAATAGCACCGCAGCAACCGCTCCCACCGCCAATAGGCACGATGATTGCGTCTACGTCCGGGAGACTCTCAAAAATCTCGAGTGAATAGGTGCCGACACCGTGGAAGAGCGCAGGTTCCATGCACGGATGAACGTAGTAAAGTCCGCGTTCCGCTTGGAGCGTTTCGCACAGTGCAAGTGCCTCGTCAAAATCGGCACCGTGTTCAATCAGTTCCGCACCATACGCCCGCATTGCACTATTCTTTTCGGGATTATTCCCGTGTGGCACAACAACAGTCGCCTTGACACCAAATTGTGCCGCTGCGTAAGCGATCGACTGTCCATGATTCCCACGTGTCGCCGTAAGAACCCCTTTTTCACGTTGTGCTTGCGGGAGGTGGTACATGAAATTGATGCCGCCGCGCACTTTAAAACTGCCCGTCGGGTGATGATTTTCGTGCTTGATGTATGCTTGAAATCCGAGTCGCTCGGATAATTCTGGATAATGAACCAAAGGTGTAGGTTTTAAATATTGTGTGACGACGCTACGCGATGCAATGATTTCCTGAAGGGTCATAGTTTTTATTTTTTCTCCTGATGTATTTTAAAAAGCCGTAGGACTTACGTATTTCGTCAGTATTTATGGTGGATTTTAGAATTAATTAGACCTTCTGAGTTGGCGAGGTTAGGAAACCTCGCCAGCGGCAGTAGGGAGGCTTGCCTCCACCGAAATGTCTATTTATTTTTAGGATTTACCATAACTTTCGGTTTTTTTTGTCTAAAACAACCCCCTAAATCCCCCTTATCAGGGGACTTTCTATATCTTCCACCGGAAAACGGAATGCTCCTAAATAGCATATTGCAAACCTATAAAATCTATGCTAATATAATAACATACTTCAACCGGCATATTCAAAATTAATCACAGAAAGGAAACCACATGGCACAAAAATGGCAGTCCACAGCGTTAGAAATTGATGAAACCGAGGACCTCATTGAGGTCTGCTATCAGAACGGATGGACGGATGGGCTTCCCGTCGTTCCACCGACACCTGAACGCGTCAAACGCATGCTCAGCGGGACGGACCGAGATCCGGATGAACTCATCGCAGCTGTACCTCCAAAATGGGGTAGAGCCACCGTAGAAAAGGTTGCGATTAACGCAGTCATGGCAGGATGCAAACAGGAATATCTACCGCTTATTCTCACTGCTGTGGAGGCGATGACAGCCGAGCAGTTCAACCTCCATGGCGTTCAGGTCACAACTTCACACGTGGGACCGATGCTTGTTGTGAACGGACCTATCCGAAAACAGTTAGAAATTAACGATGGATTCAATCTCTTCGGGCAAGGGTGGCGAGCGAATGCAAC
>JAPOOP010000371.1 GCA_026713385.1 Candidatus Poribacteria bacterium
CCAGCGTCCGCGGTGTTGGTACTACCGGGATGAAACCACTAATTGTCTGAAAAAGGGTGGAGACATCTGTTATGCAGTTGACGGTTTGAGCAAATATCATGCGATCCTCGGTGGCGATCCTGTCTACATTGTGCATCCTTCCGACCTCGCACCAGCATTGATTGCTTTGGGTGCCTCGGTCAAAATCGTCGGACCTGAGGGCGTGAAAAATATGTCGCTTGAGGAATTCTTTACATTACCCGCTGCGAATCCGTTCCGGGAAAATGTGTTGGAACCCAACGAAATTGTTGTTGAAGTCAGCGTCCCGGCAGCGAAGCCCAATACAAGAAGTTTCTATTTAAAGGCGCGTGAGAAAGGTGCCCCTGACTTCGCGTTGTCAAGCGTTGCGGGTGTTTTTGAGATGGACGGGAAGACCTGTAAAACCGCCAGTATCGTTCTCGGCGGTGTCGCTCCCGCACCCTGGCGTTCTAAAGAAGCTGAAGCGGCGGTCACCGGCAAGATGATCGACGAATCGGTGAGTCAACAAGCCGGCGCGGATGCCGTCAAGGACGCACAACCCTTGAACGACAATGCGTATAAGGTGACTTTAACACAGAATCTCGTCAGTCGTGCCGCGATGATGGCTGCAAGCTAAAGGAGCATTGATATGTTACAAGGAAAAGCACTTCCAATCTTTAATCGCCCGATATGCCAGTATCTTCGGACGAAGGCGATTTACATTCCGGGTGGCAACTTGCAGAACCTTGTTGAAAACAATCCGGGTTCGCACTATTGGTGCAATTGCACCATGCAAGACGTAGGACCTGATGACCAATTTGTGTCGCCAGATGCTTGTAAGCAGTCGCGCAACTGTTTTAACCCCGTTGGTGGTAAACCGGTGGTGTAACATCGCAACAACTGGAACACAGAAATATAGAGATTGGAGAAGGGCAGTCGGTGTACGAAACCGATTGCCCTTCTGCCATAGTATCTATATATGTTTTTACGTGAGTTTGATCCGCTGCTCCGTCAATCTATGTCCGCGTAGACGTAAGTGCGATTAAACTCTGGTATGTCTAACAGATTCTGTAGTTTTTAATCAGTACCAGCAAACCGCTTTATCTATCTTTACATTATTCTCTCAAAAGATGTTTCTAAAATCGTTAATGCAATGGATACATGTCGGATCCGTGGTTCTGATGATAGGAGGGTTCTTTTTTTTTCGCGTTGTTTTACTCCCTATTGCCAACCGACGCGCTGATTCGGAATCTTTGATCTCATCCGCATTAAGACGTTTCAGTGGTATCGTCTGGGCGGCATTGTTAACCGTCCTCATATCGGGATTGTATAATTTCATTACCTTCTTTCGCACTGCACGTTCTATCTCCGCTACTGGGACATTTATATCAGATTACTCACTCTACATCCTTGTTTTGGGTGTCAAGCTATTTATCGTCTTTTTGATATTCACATTAGCAATTATCCTAACGTTCCCCTATCCTGTCTTTGATGTATTTCAGAAGAAACCAGCACGGTGGCTCAACCTTACTGTAATTTTCGGATTGATAGTTATTTTTCTCTCGGCTTTTTTACGCCGGTTGGGGTAAAATGTTAATAACATCCGTAGGACTTACGTACGATACTCTTTTGTAGCACAAACTTTTAGTTTGTGTTTCTGCCCGTGTGAATCTTTTAGTGGATGCAATCTAATAAATCGGGCTACGGTCAAAATTGTGTAAATTCTGATCCTATCACCGCAAGGAAAATTAGAGAACGAGGAAAAAAATGGCTATTTTGAGTTCTGAAGATCGCGCTTTTTGGGAGGAAAACGGTTATGTCGTCATCCGAAATGCCGCACCCCCAGAATTAATACAGAATGTGGCACAAGCCGTCTGGGATTTCCTTGAGATGGATGCCAACAACCCAGACACTTGGTATCCCGACCCGCCTCGTAAAAGCATCATGGTAGAAATCTATCAGCACCCGGCTCTATGGGCAACTCGCCAGTATCCGCGTGTGCATCAAGCTTTCACTGAGATTTGGGATAATGAGAAACTTTGGGTGAGTTTTGACCGTGCCAGCATGAGTCCGCCCAATATTTCCGAAAAATTTGAACGGACAAACTTAGGACTCCATTGGGATACGTCTGTAGACATCCCTTTCCGGTTCCACGTCCAAGGTGTGCTTTATCTTACCGATACTGCTGCCAATCAAGGAGCGTTTACATGTGTTCCTGGGTTCCACAATAAGATTGAGGAATGGATAAAGAGTCTGCCAGAAGATGCTGATCCGAGGCAGCAAGATTTAGTCGCACTCGGTGCAGTGCCAGTGCCCGGAAAAGCCGGTGATCTCGTTATTTGGCATAGTGCGTTGCCTCATAGTGCGGGTATCAACACTGCCGATGCGCCACGGGTCGCACAATACATTACGATGTCCCCGACAGGAGAAGCAAATCCAGAAGCACGCCAGCGCCGTATCAACGCATGGAAAGAACGTATGGCGGGTTTTAGTGGCGAACGTGAAGAAAAAGAGCATGAATTAGGCGAAACCGCATATCTAACTGAACTCGGCAAAAAACTATTGGGGCTTGAGACGTGGGGATGAACCCGCAACTCAACTATCTTGTCCGCAGTTACCTCCGATGGTGTCCAATCACTGATGGGAAGCGTTTGCTCTTGAACCTTACGAGAGATTTGATTACACCTGAGGATCCAATTGCTATTTTTGATAGCAAGTACCAATTCCGATTAAAAGCCAACTTAGCGAACCCTGAGCACCAATATCTCTATTTTTACGGCACGCATGATGAGAGGCATGTCGTTACCAAGCTCTTGAAGATTATTCAACCCGGAGACATCTGTTGGGATATCGGGGCGAACATCGGATTTTATACATGTCTCCTCGCCTCACGGGTTAAAGATGCTGGCGTAGTTGTAGCGTTTGAACCTGCCCTACGCACCTGTGGCTATCTCCGTGAGAATGTCTCGCTGAATCGGTTTGAAAATGTTACTGTTGTCAATAAAGGGCTTGGTGACA
>JAPOOP010000373.1 GCA_026713385.1 Candidatus Poribacteria bacterium
AGATTAAATACGAAATTCCAGAGGATCTCTGGAAATATTGGGTAATTTGAGAAATGGTTATCAGCCATTAGCCATCGGGTGTCAGTTTTTAGCCAAAGCGCACAAGCCCAAGCAACGCGCTGGGTTGTATATACAGGAAGGAACGTCCTCGTAAAACCTGTCCTCAACGCACCGAGAGGCAAATTTAAAATAGGGGAGAAAAATGAGCGAACATACAAATTCTCACGAACGGCTTACGAATGTAGAAGAACGCTTGACACGTCTGGAAAGTCTACTCGTCAGTATCAACGAAAAGTTGGAACAGCGTCCCGATGTCGGTGAAGTTGGTACCGAGAAGGCTGAAGAGTTCAAGCAGTGGGTAACGAATTACGTCTCAATGCGACTGCAGCAACTCGTGCCAGAGACCTGCGACCACCCTGATGAAGCCGTACTTCAGGACGGTCCTTACCTTGATAGTACGACAGTGCCTTGTACAGAGGAAGTCGAGCATCGGGTCAAGCGGATACCAATTCCGTTTGTCCGAGAGATGGTCGTCCAGCGTGTCGCTGAAAATGCACGGCAAGCCGGTGTTGAACGTGTAGATATTGATTTTTTCGAGAAAGCGGCGACATTTTGACAATGCAAAGCCACGGGGGAGTTTCCTCTGCCCAATTTTGATTGGAAGGACTTCTTAAAGGCACCGCTGTAGAGAAAACAATCTTAAAACGGTACGTGTTCCCAATCCGGCCGCGATTCACCAAAAACCATCGTGGAACGTAGTGGAACGATGTCCAGGAGCCCATAATTAAAAAAATGGAATGGGTTTTTAATACCTTCTCAGAGTATCTTGAGAATGACTTTAAGAAACGCATCGGGAAACAGGATCCCACCGTTTCGGACCTTTGGCAAGCCTTTCAGGTGCTTTTCCCGGCTACATCGGCACAACTCCTCGTGCAAGAACCGGTGGGCAATACAGTACGATTTAAACCGCTTGCATTCTATCACGCCGACGAAATGGGTCCGCTGATTGAAACCCCGTTGGAGTATCTCAGGAAAAATTTCGGAGGCGGCAAATTCAAAATCAACTTCTATCACGGTATGCAGTTCATCGCGACCATTAATTTCAAACCAGAAGGACCTGAGATCTGGCGCGAGCTACCTGAATTGGAGATAAACCCCGTTTCTGATCTATAACGCTAACGAATCTCTGCTATTGAAGCGTAATTTGTTTTTCTATTACGTGCTGTAGCTATGGTTAGAAAGTAGTAAACCGGATCAACAACTGATGTTACGTCTATCACGGCGTGCATCGCAAGGACAATAGACGAAATTGTGCCATTCAAGCACAATTTATCTTTGCTTTACATTTCATGAGCCAGCAACAGAAATTTAAGGCATGCCCCTCGTGTGGAAATGCGAATCTCCGGCGGTTGGATGGTAATTCATGGTTCTGTTTGGATTGTGACTGGGATAACTTAAATGTCATTTCCAAAGGGAATGACGAATTGCTCTCCTCTCTCCTTCACGGAGACATCCATTCGCGGCGGATCGCTGCGCAGGCGTTGATTAATATCGGCGATGCCGACCGACACCTTGCCTCTCTAATGGATACAAACGCACTCTTAGAAGCATTGGACGACGAAGATGCCGATGTGCGTTATTTTGTCGCAGTTGCCCTTGGTAAACTGGAGGCGAGCCTCACTCTCGGAAAATTGAAGCAACTCGCCCGAGACGATGCCTCTGCGCTCGTGCGGGAAGGGGCTAAGACCGCAGTTGAGCAGATAGAATCCCGCCATCTCCCATAGACAACGTGGGTTCGATATGAGAGAATAGTTCGCGTTAGGGCAAAATTAAAGGATGGAGGATTGTTCCGAACGGGCACGCTTAAAAACTTAGCGAATGATGGCAGCTTGTAGCCGAAGGCGAAAAGCGGATCTTTGGATTTCGGGGACATTGCCACACGGCACCTGATACCTCCCGTTAGGGCAAAATTGAAAAATGGAGGATTGTTCCGAACGGGCACGCTTAAAAACTTAGCGAATGATGGCAGCTTGTAGCCGAAGGCGAAAAGCGGATCTTTGAATTTCGGGGTCACTGCCGCATGACACTTGATACCTCCCGTTAGGGGAAAATTAAAAAATGGAAAAAATTCGACTCGGTTATATCGGCTGTGGGTTCATGGCACAGAAGGTCCACATCCCAAATTTTACGAGCATTCCGGACTGTGAACTCATTGGACTCGCAGAAGTCCGTACGGAGCTGGGGAAGAAAGTCCAAAACCGTTTCGGTATTCCACAACTTTACCGGGACCACGGTGAACTTGCACAAAACGCCGATATTGAAGCAGTCGCGGTGTCTGCTGACTTCGCGTTGCAAGGTGAAATCGCGCGGGACCTCCTTTTAGCAGGTAAGCACGTCTTCATGGAAAAACCGATGGCTGTCTCCGTTGAACAAGCCGAGGCTATTGTAGCAGCGTCACAAAAGTCTGGCAAAAAGTTGATGGTCGGCTATATGAAACGGTATGATGCCGGAAACGAGATCGTCAAGACAAAAATCGCGCAATTCCGGGAAACAAACGAACTCGGACGCTTGACCTACGCCAGGAATCATGGCTTCGGTGGGGATTGGGTGTGTAATCTTGATACCCACATGGATGGCACAACAGAAACAAAACCGAGCGCACCTGTCAAAACGCCAGAATGGATACCCGACCAGTGGCGCGGCTCTTATTTGGGATACCTACAACAGTACACGCACAATATCAATCTGATGCGTTGGTTTCTTGATGCTGGCGACAAAGTTAGCGTCAGAGTCGTTGATTTAGACGCTAACGGATATTCTGGTGTTGTTATCTTCGATATGGACGGCATCCGTGTGACGTTAGAGACTGGACATGTCTCTCATTACCGTTGGGATGAGCATAGTCAAATCTATTTTGAGAACGGGTGGGTCCATACGTGGGCACCGCCGTTGCTCTTGAAAAATACACCGGCGGAGGTCGAGATCTACCGTGCTGGAGAAGAACAAGAAATCACCCAGCCGATTCCAAAACCGAGTTGGACCTGGGCGTATCACAGGGAAGCGGAATACTTTGTAGCGAATATCCGCAACGATGAACCCTTCCGATCTTCAGCCGAAGATACACTCACAGATGTCAGACTCTTTGAGGACATCTACCGAATCTTCATTGAACAACAATGATGGTTCCAATAAAGTTATCTCCGCAGTAAAATCTCCGTTTCATTAATGTTCACCGCGAGCTCATAGTTCGCTTGCAAGTATGCCGCGATCAGGGGATGCCTTTCCTCGACAGGAATATCATCAACGGCATCGAACCAACCTCCCGTTTTAAAGATCACTAAACGCGTTTTGTCCCTTTCAAGGGCTGAGATAACTTCTTGCTGCATCCCAGCGGTTGATGCATACGAGACTTGATGGAATCGGGTAACGCTCAGTCGGTTTGCGAAGAAGTAGTAGGCACCTTGGCTCGTGAAATCGAAAATCTTTTCGTTCTGTGCTGTATTTTCCTGAATATAAGCGACCACCTTTTGAACCTGTTCAACCTGATCGTCCGGGATGTCCACTTTTCCTGCGCGCACTAATTCCTGCGTTACAACGCGTTGTTTGAAGGGATTCTGGCGCAACCTTTGCCATTTCTCTCGGAAACCTGTCAACGGCTGATGCGCTTCCCCTACATACCAACAGAATATTGCTGTCGGAATTAGCACCCACACTGCTCTCAATGCGTGCCCCCAATGTCCGTTGCCCCTTAAAGACGATAAGCACGCACGGAACATTCTGAAAATGCCTCTTTCTAATGAAAATAGACAGAGCAGCCATAAAAAGGTCGCGCCATAAATCAGATGTCCGCCATCTGAACGTCCCAAGGCGGTTCGGAAGAATGCGATACCGCCGAGCAATAGAAGTAAGAGTTTCATCGCGTGAGGTTCCGAGGCAGTACCACATAAGCACCGATATGTCAGGTATGCCGCGACAATCAAAAAAATACAAACGGGCAAATACCATCGAAATCCTTCACTGAAGACGAAAGCATGCCAACCCTCTGTTGACAATAGGGCAAGTGTTTCCGATAGAGATGGAAAAGCGAGTCCCCATGTCGCGAGTTGGTAGCGACACTGGATATAGGAATTCCAGATGACATCATCTAACGCACCGTGCCATAGAAAATAGATGCCTACCGAGAGAAAACCGAACAACGTTCCGCAACCATAACTGATTAAGGGTAGCAAGTATTCTTTCCAATTTTTTTCGCGTTCGCTTCGCCTGTTTTCACTCTCTGTCCCAAAGCCACCTTGTAACACATATATAACCAGGAACAATCCGATGGCACCCAGTGTGTAGAGCCCGATTTCAGTACTATACCAGAACGCCAAACTCGTGGAGAGTCCAGCGAGGAGCAATTTCCATACAAATGTAGGGACCTTGTTCGTGCGAGTCCTTTGAAAGTGCGTCAAGGAATTCGCTACAAAGGCGAAACTAATTAAACCGAGGCTATGCCTCACGGATACCGAAAATTCCGTTCCAGAGGCAATAAGCACACAGATAAAGGCAGTAAAGAATCTGCCACGAAATACTTGCAAACCGAGCACGTAGAGGGCAACATAGCCGAGTGGATCCAATATATCCTCCATTGAACGCACACCGAATAGGGTTGGTTCAAAGAACTGGCTACCAAGCCATGCCAAATAAGCGTTTTGGAAAAGTCCGTGCTGGATATAGATGTCCCGAAACGGCACCGCGCCGTGCAGCATTTCGTTGAGAGGGGCGAGCCGTTCACCTTCGTGGAATAAATCTATTTTGCCGTGGATGTCTCCAGAATAGGTGAGGAGATAGATGAAAATCGGGAGGATAATGTATTCGAGTCCACCCCGCCAAATCTTTGTGGTTCTGTAGCTTCCAGAGGCAGAGGCTCCATCCTTTTCACTGAAGCGCTCCTCTGCGTTTTCGCTGGCGAGGTTTGGAACCTCGCCCGTGCTATAAGTCCATAACTGTGGGAAGTACCGCTTATACAGTAGCACCAATTTGAACAAAATGGAGAGACTGATCGGTAGGAGTAAGCCTGTTAGCATCCCTGGACCGATGTGGTAGACCTGTAGCCAACAAAGCCACAACGGGATGGATGCCAATGCATTTGCTTTCAGCACACGCTGTATCGGTTGTGCAGTTCGTTCAGCGCACCAGCGTGAATAGACACACCACCCGATCCAGTACAGATATATTGTTGCTGGGATGCCAAGTAGTGCCAATAGATAGAAAAAATATTCCTGTTGTTTCGGATACGCATTAACACTGAGCCAGCCAACGATACCAGAATTTGAATGGTATTCAAAAACAAGGTTTCTGCTGAGGGTTATTCCGATAGCGATTGCGAGGGAGGTGGCGGAAAACGTGAGAAGTCCAATGTAGGACCTGAAGGCAGGGGCTTTGACAACGCGCATGTCCGGCATCAATTGCTGACATGTGTGGAGCAAGTTTTGGTTTGCAAGCTTCACCAAAAGGTCTCGCAAGCGTTGCATGGTTCTCGCCTCAATGAGGGTCGGGTTCGGGAAATCGTTTCTACTGTATTAGGTTTCTCCAAACGGTGCCTTGATCTCAATAAAATCTTTCGCTGTTTCATTCCATGTGAAAGCCTTCACCGCGCGTATTTCGGTGTCGTAAATTGAGATAACCAAATATGTAGCACCCGGATAGGCAGGTTCACCCCATACGGTTGCATCTGCCTTGTCTTTTTCGGAGAAGTACGCCTCGTGATTTGGATGTGAGTGGTAGAACGCCTTAATTTGCCGTTGCTGTGTGTCAGCCTCTTTGTGAATGGCGATTAAATCATCAGGGTGTATGACGTACGCTGTGCGGGCATCGCGTGGATATGTGTCTGGATCTTCCTGATGCAATTCATTCTGTATGTTCCGACATTTCCGAACAAATACTTGTGTTTCAGTTCCCAGAATGATACCGCAACATTCATAGGGAAACTCCGACTTCGCGTGGTCACAAATCTCGCTGAGGGTTTCTGGTTTCAAAGTTATCATTGAATAGCAATTAACCATCAGCTGCCAGAAAGAAACGTTGATAATCCCTCTGACAGCCGATACGTCGGAGTCTTCAACCGTTACTGGCGCGTGGCAAGCCGACAGCGTTAAGACAGATTACGTCCGCCAGCAATCGCGGGAATAATTGAGATTTCAGCATCATCACCGACAGCGGTTGCTTTTCCATCAAGGAAACGGATGTCTTCATCGTTGAGGTAGATATTTACAAACCGACGGATGTTTCCGCCTTCGTCACAAAGACGTTCTTTCATCCCCGGATAACTCGCTTCAAGGTTGTCAATGATGCCTTCAATATTGGCACCTTCTGCTTCAACCTCCGCCAAGTTTTGGGTCAAGCGTCTCAGCGGGGTTGGAATACGGACTGTTACAGACATGAAATAGATTTACTCCTTTTTAATTTTACCTTGCGGCTCGGTCAGTTGGGTTTGAACACCAACGGGTTTCCTTCCTGTAGAACCGCCTGTGCCTGCTTGGCAGCGAGAATGCAGGCTACGTTTTTTTACTTATACCTTGAGGAAACCTTTATTCGGCGAAAACTTCTTAACTGACTGCTGATGGCTGACAGCCACTAAATCGAGTAGTGTAATCCACACTCTTTGGTATTTTCTTCTGAGGAGGGCGCGTTTTGCCAACGCCATCGTCCTGCTCGTTTCGGCTCTCCGGGCTTTATGGGTGTTGTACAGATGATGCACCCAAGTGATTCATAATGCTGATCATGGGTATCCGCTTCAAGCAACGGATTCACAGGAATTTCGTTCTCACGGACAAATTGCCACACCTCGTCAGTTGTCCACTGAAGAAGCGGACTGACCTTAAGCACCGGATGTGTCGTTGAGGATATGATGTCCGCCTTTCGGAGTTGTTGTCTCGCGTCCGATTGATCGTGCCGTAAACCCGTTATCCAGACATCCAATGTTTCCAAGAGCCGTTGCATCGGACGAACTTTGCGGATGTTACAACAGTGTTCCTGCTTCGCTTTGCTGTCAAAAAACAGATATTCGCCGTGCTCTGTCACCATCTGATTTACTTCTTGGGGATCCGGCTGAATCTGTTCTATCTGGATACCGTAACGCGCCTCCACCTGTTCAAGGAAGGTGTACGTCTCTGGGAAGAGTCGAAGCGTATCAAGCGTACAAACCCGGAAGGGCAATTGGTTTTCAGCAGCCAAGTGAATCAGGACCATGCCCGAAAGTTGCCCGCTTGTGACAATTGCGGCGCGCTCGTTGAATCGTTTGAACAGAGAGAAAAGAATTTCTTGAGGATCCTCCGTCAAGGCAATTTCTTGACAGAGAGCGTGATCTACTGAATAGTTCAATTCTTTGTCACTTGACTTCATAGTAGTAGGCAGACTCCGTTCGGTTTCCGTCCACAGTATAGAGTAGGCAGACTCCACTTGGTTTCCATACAGGACACGTTAAGGGAGTGCCTCCATGATATCCGATTCGATTTCAAAGTAACGACTCAAACTGAAATAACGTTCCCCTGTGTCGGGGAGAATCGTAACGACAGTTTTATCCGGTCCTTGGTCTTTCGCAACTTGCAAGGCAGCGTGCACATTCGCACCTGACGACATGCCAACTAACAGACCCTCGCTCGTTGAGATTGATTTCATTGTTTGGTAAGCTTCTTCTTCGGAGACCGTGATAACTTCATCAATGACATTTACATTAAGCACTTCGGGGATCATTCCCGCACCGAGACCATCAATTCGCGTCGGATTCGGAGGACCCCCCGAAAGCACGGCTGAAACCCGTGGTTCCACCGCAATAACTTTCACATCGGGGCATTCTGTCTTCAGCACTTCCCCAACGCCTGTCAGTGTGCCACCTGTTCCAACCCCCGTAACGAAAAAATCGATGTCGTTGCCAATTGCTTTGAGAATTTCGACCGCAGTCGTGCGCCTATGGATCTCCGGGTTCGCAGAATTTGTGAACTGGTTCGGCATATAGTGCCGCGAGTGTCGTCTGACAATCTCTTCTGCCTCCCAAATGGCACTTGCCATGCCACTGTGTTCTGGCGTTAGCACAATTTTTGCACCGAAGGCGGAAAGGAGTTCGTATTTCTCACGACTGACGTTTTCTGGCATCGTCAAAATTACAGGATAGCCTCTCGCGATTCCAACGATAGAAAGCCCTAAACCTGTGTTACCAGCCGTCGGTTCAACGATGGTATCCCCTTTTCTCAGGATACCGCGTTCTTCGGCATCAACGACCATCGCATAACTAATCCTGTCCTTGATACTACCACCGGGATTATAGGCTTCCAATTTCGCAAAAAGAGTCGCATCGTCCTTACCGGGCAGGGCATTCAGACGGATCGTTGGTGTATTCCCGATGAGGTCTGTCAGATTTTTGGCGATTCTCATTTCTCATCCAGATAGCAATGCACGATACCGCTGCCACACCCCTATTTTAAGCGTAATAGCCTAAAAAATTTCACTTTTAAAGTATACCATATACACCGAAAAAAGTCAAATTTTTCATGGTGTCGTTGGACATTTTACTTGATAAAGAATAGGGATTTTGCTAAAATTATAGAAAACATCTCAGGAACTTTCAAAAACGAACGAAAAGGTTTTCACACGCTTACGCACATCAGGAGCAACAACGCACTGATACGGAGGAAACCATGAAGACGCTCAGCGACTTTCAACGCAAGCAAAGAAAATACATGCCTGTCTTCGCAAAAGCAACAGGAAACCCCACCATTTATATCGAAGGCTACCCCTGTGAGGACAAAGAACCGATACCCGTCACCGAGTTTCACGGGATGCAGAAGCATACCTTGTTCGACCAATTTCTACGATATTTTCAAGTCGATGCTAACATCCACGTGGGTATGGACAACTTTATCTATTACCGTGAAGGGGGTCTCAGAAAGGTAGTTGCTCCTGATGTGTATGTGGTGTTAGGTGCCTCGAGATATCCGCTCCGCCGGAGTTTTTATACGCGGGCAGAGGGAGTCGTGCCGACGGTCGTCTTTGAGTTTTTATCGGATGCGACGGAGTCTGAGGATCGGAATAAAAAGGTTGCGGTCTATCTGCGAGATATAGGTGTTTCGGAGTATTTCATCCATCAACCCGATATGGAGCGTCCTATCGAGTTTCGCGGGTGGCGGCGCGATCCATCGGGTGCCGTCGTCGAGACTGAACCGGATGAGCGAGGCGGCTTGTTCAGCGAGGCGTTAAATCTCTATTTTCGGTGGGAGGTGCAACAGGAGACGCAGATTCGGCTCTTACGTCCATATTTACCGGATGGCACGCCGATAACGACTTCTATGGAGGAGCATCAGTTGCGGGTAGAGGAACAGCAACTGCGGATGGAGGAGCATCAGTTGCGGAGGGCAGCAGAAGTGCGTGCCAACACAGCAGAGACGCTTGCATCCGAAGAAGCACACCGCAGAAGGGAAGTGGAAGCGGAGTTAGAACGGCTCCGATCGCAACTCGCTAACGCCACAGACAGTGATGTGTCATGAAATGCCCGACCCAAGCGTTATAGCAATTTCCGCTATTTTATTTCCATACCCTTTTCCGATTTTTCTGAGAGTTCCAGACCGAATCCCAACTCCAAAAAAATAAGCGTATCAGCCTCTATCGGCAGCCCCGTAGGGGCGGCATCTGTATAGAAATACTGTCCTTTCTCGGAGATAAGCCCCGTAGGGGCGACATTTGCCCATCATAAAATTGTCCAAACTTTAGTTATTTAAGCAATACCCTCTGATTGGCTAATATTCACGCTGTTCTTTGAAAGCTCGGTGCAGGAAATATACCGTAGAGATACCGAGACCGATGAGGATAAAGAGGATGACAATCGCAGTGCCAAGGCGGCTCTTTGACTGAGTGTCAGCTTGGGTTTCAGATTTGGATGCTTCAGGCGTTGTTTTTATTGGCGGCGTTCTCGGTGTAGGTGTTATCGTTTCTGGTGCCGGCGTGCGAGGCGTAGGTGTGGGAATTGTTACTCTGTCCGGTTTCGGTGCGGGTCCTATTTTCGTAGGTGTTAAAGGGATGATGTCGGTCACGGTTGTGCCGGAGGATGGAGGCAGAGTACCAACTGTCCAACCCGTGCCGGTGGTCTCACAATAATAATATTCCGTGCCGTTGTAGGTGACCGAGGCACCAGTGAAGTTGCCACTCACACCAAGAGCGATATGTCCGGGTGTGAAGATTAGTGCTGTCTTCTCGCCTAAGCCGCGCAGGATAGCACCAACCAAAATCGTAGTATCTTCGCAGTCACCACCACCTTCAATCAATGTTTCAATGGCATAGCGTCTGAATTCGTCGTAACCCGTGGTTACATCGTCCAGCGTATAGGGTAAAGATTGGACGAAGCTCAGGACAAAGTCTACACGATCCTGTTTTGACCACTCGCGGTGCCGTTTGAAGACATTCTGAAATTCACGCGTAAGGTTACCTATCGTTGTTCTGCCTTCTTCGACCATTCGGGGAATATCGTAGCGTTCTTTACCGTCGTAGGAATTATACTTCTCAATATCGATTGTCATCAGGATAGTATAAGATTTTCCCTTAAAGTTCCAGACATATCGTTTCCCAATTGTCTGTCGGGTATTCGGCGGACGCTGCTGAACAATCCCTTCTACAATCCGAACGCCGCTGAGGGCGTCTTGTGCAGTGCTATTCGCAGTGATAAGAAAGCTGACCAAGAGTAGAGGGATAAGAAGTTTAATGTACATAACGCTCTATCCTTCTGTTAGTCTCCCTGCTCAAGCCGATAAAATAGCAGAATTTCAATGCGGCGGTTCTTAGCTTTTAACGCACGAGTGCTATTATCCTGCATGAGTTTCTGTCGGTTATAAGTGCTATCATCAGTTGAACGTTGAACAGGTTTGTACTCACCGAAAGAGGTTGCGGACATAAGGTGACTCGCCGGATCTATTCTAATGCTGCGTTTTAGAAATTTATAGACCTCAATGGCGCGCGATGCTGCGAGATCTAAGTTAAAAAAAGGCTCATTAGCCGGGCGGTCAGGGTCTGCATGCCCTTGAATCTGTATCTCCGTGATGTCCTTTAAATTCTCTTCTATTTTGCTACCAACAAACCGAAGTGTTCTCATTCCTTCTTCGTTCAGATCATACTTATTTCGTCTAAACAGAATACGGTCACTAAAACTATAACGTTGGAGTTTCTGCTCGTTTTGGATCTGAATTTCTGTGTATTCTCCGTTTTCAAGGTAGATTGGAATCTCGAAAAAATTGGTCTTGCTTTCTTTATCTTCCCATTTATCGATATCTTCCCATTGAACGTCGTACGCTGCAGCAATTGCTCTGATTAACGTTTTCTGTTTTTCTTCAACTTTCGCGAGGGCTTCGGCTATCTCTTTCTGTTCTGTTTTTACTTTAGCCAATTCTCCTTTAGTATTTGTGAGTTCTTTTCTCAGATCGTCTGTTCCGATGGAAAACGCGGCGATAACAGCGAATACGACAATCACCAATATCAAGACAAGCGTCAGCATTAAGTCTGAAAAGGAGGGCCAAAAATTGAAATCTAATGTATTATCTTCCATCTTTCTCCTCTCGGGAAAATGGGTTGAGTTTGCTTAAAAGTGAACGTTTCTTCCGACGGTGCCCCGATTCACCCGTTCCCGATGAATTTATTTGCCTTGCCAATTGGTTAACAGTAATTGCTAAGGTTTGAGAATTTTGAGAAATATCGCCAATAATGGTATTGAGTCTCTCGATATTCACGTTCAATGGTGTAACATCGGCTCTTTCCACTTTTTCCACGAATTGTTGTGAAGCCGTGCCTAACGTTCCAGCATGTTTTTCAATTTCTGCGACGGAGTGACTGAGATCCCCCGAATCTGATGTAAAAGACGTAATTGCAGCAGCAAGGTCTTGTGTGTTTTCGGTAAGCCCCTCGACTTTAGAACTTAGCACGCTAACCGCAGCACTCTGACTGTTGCTGCTCTCATCTAATTGAGTCAATAGATTTTCAACGCTCTCATTTAGTTCTTTGACACTGGTGAGTTGCGCCTCGTATTTTTCGTTCTGTTCTTTTATTGTTTTATTCTGTTTCTGGAACTCCGATTGTAGATTCTTGACGATTCCTTCCATGATCCTTGTAAAACTTTCGATAGTTCCTTCAATTTGATCAGCAGTTTTTTCTATAGGAAGTTGGAAGAGATTTAATTGCTTGGTAAGTGCTTTCAGTCCTTCATCCTGAGTTCTTTGGACCTCTTTGAGATCCGTGGTTAATTGCTTGGTAAGTGTCTTTAACTCTTCTTTCAAGGTGGGTTGGATAATTGCAAGATCCGCCTTCAACTGCGTTTGTATTTCTTTAATCCACTCGCGGTTACTCGTGTTTATTCCTTCAAGAAACTTCTTATTGGTAGTTTCTATATTAGTGCTTGCTTCAGCGGTCTTCTTAAGAAATTTTTGAAGTGTATTATCAATTTGCTGGCAGGACTCAACATAGAGTTTCTCGGAATTTTTCAAGACTTCTACGGTTGTCGTGAGATTTTGATCCTGCTTATTTAACGTTTCAATCTGTTGATCTAACTTTTTGTTCGCTGCTTCTTGAAATTGATTTAATTTTTGGTTTGCTGTGTCTTGGAATTGTTGGTGAAGGTTACGAATCTCATCTTGGAAACCGGTGAGGTGGGTAACACTTGATGTAAATTCTTTTGAGAATGTGTTGAGGTTTTCCGTAAAACCTATGTTAAGGGTATCAGCAGCAGTGCTGATGTCCGATGCCGCCTTGTTGATTTGCGTCACTGAATTGGATAGGGGTTGTGTAATTGCCCTGGCTTGTGTGAGACTTTCGTTGAATTCACTTATATTGTCTTGGACTTTTTGAACTGATTCGCTAAACTGTGCTGCGGTCTCAAATCCTTTTTGCATCTGAGATTCGCTTTGCTGGAGCGTTTGGCTGAGTTTTTGGGAAGTGGTCGGATAGAGTTGGGGAACCCAGACGGTGAGGGTCAATCGCTCCAGGGTGGATTTAACAGGATGACACGCTTGCTGGTAAATGCCAAAAAAAATCACACCGACAATAGTAAAGATAATCCCCCAAATGCTCGGCGCAAGAGCTCCTTTCATCTTATCAAGAAGACCACCCAACGCTTGGGTCATCTTTTCACTGTTTTCTGTGGCGGTTTCGTTTGCGGTACTCGCTTCGTTTTTTTCTATGGAGGCTTCGTTTGCCATGCTTTCTTTCAAAGCCGGAGAAAGTTTCGTTAAACTATCGGCGAGTCCAAAGAGCGTCCCGAGGAGTCCAATCACGATGAAGACTGCCAATACGGAACGAAACAGATTATTCCATCTAAACAAAATGGAAGTAGTATGATTAATTAACTCACCCACTTCAAGGCGGCTCTCCTCCCAACCCGCTAAGAAAATCGCTTGGAGATGTTTTGTTATAGGAGAACGTTTACCAAGGGAGCGTTCCTCACAAAATTCGTGGAACGCCTCTTCGGCACCAGCTTTTGGATCGCTATTTTCACGTTCAGGGGTCCGTTTTTGTTGGGCATCGACGAGCGGCTGGATATTTTGATTGTTTTCGATTTGTTTCCGTTCCCCCAGTAACCAACGCCAATATCTGATGAGTCCGATACACCAAACAGAAAAGAAACCTATCAGAAACGCTATAATACTGAAAGCAATTGGATTCTCCGGGAAAAGGTATTCACTAAAGGATGGAGGCATAAGTATTTTCTTTTTCCTAAAATTTTCGTGAACATGTGCGGCTACGCTGTGGTTTTTGATCCGTTGATTCTAATGGTCCTTTTCCTTTAATTCTAATTTCCCTTTTTCTTGCAGGGCCCACTTCTCATTGTCCCGTTTAAAAAACGCGGGTCGAAGAACCTTGACGTGATACCTGTGTTCAGGATCAAAACCGGGACACTCAAACACCTTGCCGAAAGCACCAGAGTTATAGAGTTTATTTTGCAAGATGCAACCGAGAAAAGGGATGACTGCATATAAATCTTCCGAATCGATAGCGTATGCAATCAAACTCCCATTTGACTTGGTTTTGAAAGCAGGAGGTTCGCTTGGATTCTGGAAACGTTCAGTTTCATTACTAACATAAAGTGACCAGGGGGATTTATAATTTTGTTGTAATTTGGCATTATCACCTGCATTGTATAAGGCGACGAACTGTTGAAGATTTGGTGATAGTGGCTTCTCTTCCTCTTGGGGCGGAGTTTCACTACGTTCAGGTTTCGAGATTTGGGTTAGTTTCAAACGTTCAATACTTTCTGCAATCTGGCTAAAGCCTGTTTGCATTGTGTGAAGTAAAGGACTCAACTCTGAAGTCAATTTTTCTTCCGCTGAATTGCTGTGTCCAAGACTTTCAAATTCGCCAAAGTCAAGTGTATATCTATGCTCGTAAGGATGATTCAGCGCATCCGTATAAGTGACAGAGATTTGAAGGGGTTGTTTCAGTTCTTCAGGCAATCCTCCTATTAGACTTATTAGGAATTGTTCTAACGTCTGTCCAGGTCCAAAACAGCGAATTTCGTTCTCAAGAAAAGTGTTTTTCTTGAGAAGGCTGATATCACCGAAATTAGAAGAAGGTGCAAGGAACGGGGCGGTCCGGGATGCACCTGTTCCGAACCGAAGATTATGGGCGGTCCCAGTGCCGATGTTCTCTATACAAAGCATCAGACACTGAACAGACGCTGCATGCGGACGTAGGAATACTACAATTTCAGGTTTCTCAGGTTGCCCAATATTTTCAGAGTCGCCAGCAGTTTTCAAGCCTCGTCTCCTTGAATAGAGATACCTACCTCCAATGATTGCGAGCATTACAATGGCAATGATCGCAATCACGCTGCTCACTAAAGCCAACCCATCTATGATTTCCATGCGTTCCCCTTAGACTGATGTGTTTTGTTACACACAATCAGAAATGTCGTGTTTATTTTCCTATATTTTTCCATCTCCGTGTCTTCGCTTCCAATAAAGCCTTCAACACCAGAATGAATACCGGTTCAACAGAGATGTCTTCCGGTTCTGCGTCACTAAAACCTTGGAAGATGTTTTCCAGTTTTTCAAAGATAATGTCTTTGATAGCAGCAGAACCTTGGGCATCATCACTAAGGGTTTCATTCAGGTCGACAGGCATATTAATCTCTTTCCCTAATCCGGCGTTAAAACTTGCTATGAACTTTTCGATGTGTTCTAATTTGTTCTTAGAAACCGATAGGCGTTCCTTAAGCCGTTCAGTTGTTAGGATCGAAGTCCATCCGTAATCTTCTCCATCCTTTGTAAATGTTTCACCTGCTAAAATATTAAATTGTGTCTCATTCGGTTTGAGGTCTGTTCCCTCAGCAACCAAGCCATAAGCGGCTTCCTCTTTCGGGTATCTACTGATCTCAATACCGCGATTATTATCACTGTCAAATCCTGATGCGCTGCGGATAACATGTTTGAGATTCGTTCTACAAATCGAGGCTATTCTATCGTGATTGAAATTACCGTCTGCCATCCAGTGTAGAATTTTTGATCCGTTACCGCCGATGTATATGCTCGGTATTTCTGGGGTAAAATCGGCTTCGTTTTGAGAAAGGTGGTTGAGAAGTAATCCAACATAGTATAAAAGACCAGCAACGCCGAGTGAAACGAGTTGAACAAACGGTTGGATAGTGCGATCGTCGCCGAGAGTAGATAGTTTATTCAACCACTCCTGCCCTTTGTTCTGAATCAAAGCATCCGTTTGGGCATAAAATTTGTCATTCGCGCCTGTAGATGCTTCTTTTAACAACTCAATGTCTTTATCATCTACGCGAAGATTTTTCAGAAATTCGGGGTTGTCTCTGAACAGATTCAGAAAAATGTGTCGTCCGGCAAACCTAAGTGAGGTTTGCCAATACAGTTCACTACCTTGCCAAATTGAAATATCCGAAGTTTCGCCACCGATATCGATACAGACTGCGCCACTGGCGAAACCACCCGTGGCATATTCATTTTGAGGTCCGCTCGCAAAGAATTGCGCGGTGACGACACTTTCCGATTGGGCAGGAGTCACAATTCGCTGTGCCAGTCCAGTTTCACGCTCACAAGTGGCTCCGACCTCTCCCCAAATGCGTTCAAACAGGCCTCTATCGCGCTCTGTAAAGGCAAGCGGATGCGAAAAATTCCAATGTACCCCTTGGACACCGTTGTCAATAGCTTCCGCTGCAACTTGAAAACAAAGTTGTTTGAGGAAAACCTTAATCTGCTCCCGCTCTATCGGATTCGTAGACCATTTGAGATCACTGACAATGTTTTCGGCAGCCCGAAGTTCCTCATAATCGTGAAGAAAATAGATATGCCCGTCAAGGAGCGGTTCGTCTGGTTCTCTATTTCCGAGCTTTTGGAAGAGACTAAAGAACGGAGTCTCTTCGAGATCGGGTGGGAGAAAATCGTTATAGAACGTACTCGGTTGGAGATAAGGCGGGTCGGTGATGCGCAAAAGACGGTCATTAAAAACGACAGGCTGAGGCTTAGCATCGCCTTCTCTATTATAGACCGTGGTGCTGCTGGTACCGAAATCCACACCGACACTCCACTCTATTCCATCGACACTACGTTTTTCTTCTGGAACGGATATGAGTAAGATTCCTGCTTGCGTGCCGTTATATTCACAAAGTATTGCTTCAGGAAAACGTTCGGTTTTTGTAATCTCTTTCTCGACATTCCCTCGGTTATCTGAAAACGTTTGCGCATCGAACTTTTCATCTACTGCCCGAAAAGGTTTGGCATAAAATGTGACTTGATCGTCCGTTGTGAAATAGGTATAGTAGGCTTTCCAATCTGAATTTCTGAAATTCGGCCAAATTGCCAAAACCGGTCCCGTAGAAATTGAGGTGACGTTTGTAGCATCATATTCTTTGGAGATAACAAAATCTCGATTTTCTCCATTGATGCCGCTTAAAGTGAGGCGCAACCTGACAACAATACTGTCGTTCTGCTGGTCAAAACTGATCCGATTATTTAGGTCGCTTACATCAAAATAAGTTAGCAATTCCTCCGTAATGGGTAGAATCGGCGTAACTGGGACATCCTTTGGAAAATTAAGATTCTCACTCTTCTCAGCCACTAAAGTACTGTGTGCATGGAAAGCGTTTTTCCCGTTGATGACAAAAAGTTCGTCGGTGAAAAAATCCTGTTGCCTTCGCAGGTGAACGTGTGTTGGATCTGGTAATTTTGGTTTGCCGCTGAAACTTTGGCTTGTTCCGAGGGTCTGGCCTTGCCAGACAGATACATCTTGACGGTTCACCCCCCAAGCTGCTGGGATGCCCTCATCAAAAACAAGTAGAGGTGTCTCGGGCTGCTTATTCTTAGAGGGAACAAGTTCTATACTGGAGGGAATGTCCCTGGGTGCCACTGGCCGATTCATGCACTTAAAGAGTGCTTGAGTCAAATCGAGACTTGGATGAGAAAGAGAAGATGGAACGGCTGGAGTTCCGCCTAAATTATCTATGAAATCGTGAAGGAGTCCTCTGAGGCTGGCTTTCATGTCGTCACTATCGGGAAGATTCCCAATGTGTTCGTAAAGATGCTGCAACCAACCCGCGGCAGCCTCTTTTTCAAAGTTGTTCAATTGGGAGACTGGATTGTTAAGGAATCTTCCATCAAACCAAGGAACCCTTGAGATGTGACCAAAATAGTTGGCAGCGGTGCACACTAAGGTCGTCGGTGAGGTGATACCGATAGGCTTGTCGTTAAATAGGATGATATTAAGGGTTTCCCATGTCGTTGTCTTATCCAGTGTATCTTTTGGTCGTAATTTTTCGAGTGCCCGGAGAAAATCTTTCGCATCCGATGGATTCTCCACGTCTGTAATATTAATTTGATCCGTTTTTAACGGAAAGTTGCCCCACTCTTTGAGTGCCAACAGTGCCAACAGTCCACGCCATTCTCCCAAAATGCGTGGATGCATCGGGTGCCGAGTATCATAAAGTGCCATCTCAAAAAGTAGTGGACGTGCCCACATGCTCGGAATACTATCCACCTCAGCAGAAGCGATTTTAGTATCTGCGACATCAAGACCTTCACTAATCCGCTCAAGTTCAGCAGGCTCTCTTTTTTCCCAGCGCCCCGCATTACCGAAAGTGGTAACCTGGTTGGTTGTCGTCAAGCGGGGAAGCAGTGGATTTGGCATTGTGTAATCTCCTATCTATAAAGTTTTTCTTTCAGAACTGAATTTATTTGCCACAGTTCTCATATAAGGCACGCAGGAACTTTCCAATACCTTGTGCATCGGGGCTCTTACTCCGACTATTACACATACGTTCCCAGAGTTTAGGCAGCACGTTGGATTCTGCTTCCGTCTGGGATTGAATGAGATGACTCACGTCGTTTGAAAAATTTGGGGGGGACTTGAGTTCAAAACTGCCATCTGCATTTTTTACGGCGTACGCGCTATAATCAATGAGTCCAATTGTTACCGAGTCGCTACAATTGCCTTGGACGTTAGCGAGCCAAAGTAAAAAATCGTTACAGTATTGTTCAACGGAACTGAGACTACGTAATGCTTCATCGATTTTGATGTTCCTTCGTTCAAAGAAATCGACAAACCATGCGGCACGATATGCATCTCTCCCGCGTTCAGCAATCTGTTTAAGTGCGGGGTGATAGACACTGAGGTATGCAAAAGCAAAACGCGCCAGCTGTCCAATTCTCGAACGCACTGTATTACCATTATTGCCATCTGGTAGGTCTGTCCATTTAAGTTGATTACTCTGTTCACGAGCCGTCATGAAATATTGAGCACCTTGGTCCTCTTCAAAATTTTTTCCAAAGAAATCGGTGGCAGCTAAAGCGGCATAGAGTTCAATAAAATGCGGAGCATTCTTCTGCTCTGGTCCCCCAAGTGCGTTTTCCACATCTGTTCGAGATTCATCCCCAAAAAGATAAACAGCGTCATATATACCCGTTTCATTCCAGAGGTGATAATGCTTCAAAGCGGTTTGCGTATTCATCAGAAACTCGTCAGATTTTGCCTTGATTTCTCCATCATCCCCCTCATCCATGAACTTAAAATAGGGGAGCAGCAGCGCGCCTCCGAGTTTAACGTCTAACGCATTTTTAACGATCTGTGCGATGGTTGGAAATCCAGATGCCCCTGTCCCTCCAAAAATTGAACCCATCAAAAATACCTTCGCGCCTTCGTCATCATCAGAGATTTTTTTACGAAATAGGCTCCACGTTTCATCTTCTTCCAAATCCACCGTCTTTGCCATGACGGCTGAGCCGATGGAGGGGTGCCCCCGAAAACCCTCCTCTAAGGTGCTCTCCTTTTCCGATCTGCTATATAATACATCGAACAGTTTACCCGCGGGTGAATCTCGAAAACTCTCGTAGTGAAAAAACCGCTTTAAACTTGGATTTGTCTCTTTAAACGGGGTCCAAAGGATAGGATCCGCAGGATCAATCTTTGTCTTCAGCAGAGGGGTCTGTCCGAGAGCAAATTGGTCTTTACACGCCACATAATGCGCGAGTGTTACCTCAACGCGTTTACGACTGCCATTTGAAGTATCGGGATCGACGAAAAGCAGGTGCAGATCGCCATCTGGCATCATTCCTGCAGCGGCGAGGTGAATCAGGGATTCAAGACATTTCGCACCTGTCCCGCCAATACCAATCGCATAATAACCCATTAATTACCCCCCGCAACAGAAGACTTACCAAAAGCATCGAGAACGAAATCCTTTGGCTCCTATTGGCGTATACTTAAAGGGTGAAGGTGAAAATAGGACCGTAGCCCAGTAATAAGGCAGCAATCCGTTCAGGCTAAAAAACAAAAGCAGATATACCCACGTAAGACTACTTTCAGCATGCTCCATCCGGAACATGCTGACAACAATGAAAACAGTCGGTAACAAAAGCAAAAGCATCCAGATCGAACGTTTTCCTGTGGTATCTTCCCACCTATTAATTTTGAAAGACCATTGTGCTAATACATACCATAAAAGACTAGCGACTCCAGCACTCCCTGCACAGATAAATGCCCATATTCGAAACCTTTCCATCCATTCTCCTTTTTCACGATTACCACTTAGTTCAAGCGGAGAAGCCTCTAAAAGAAAGGATTCGCCGACAACGAGCAAAATAGAAAGAAGAATGACAAAAAGTAAAATAGTAGAAATATAACCGATAGGTGGCATTTTTAAACGACTCCCTTACCTCTCTCCGATGTAGCAGTGAAATTTAGCGATTTTGGGGCGATGCCTCCGGGCAGTCACTTGTGAAAGATCGCGAACGAAATTAACCAAATTCAGCGTCTTTGAACCGTCGCGCTCCGTTCCCATATTCCAATCTGAACACCATTTGGGGGCATGATATGCATCAACATCCGGACTCACGGTCACTTCATAAAGATAGGTAGCATGTTGCAGGTCCTCTGGGTCTAAACTGAAAACAACACTGATTTCATTACCATCTTCATTTAACTTTGAGATCACTTCCATGCACTCCGCAGCATCCAGATTTTCTGCAGTTTCCCCTATCGGTTTAGCAATAGTAGAAACCTCAAACGTTTTAGAATCAAAGAACATTGCATGTGACAACGGAACATATTTCAGTTTAGCCAAGATTCTGGCGGGATCAGAATTTCTCACGATTTCATATTGTTTCAAGCGTGGATCTTCACTGCGAACGTGAGTCTTACGGTTCAAATTTACCAACGTATCGATTGTGGCACCCTCAAATGACAATAAAGGACTTACCAGATACCGAGAAAAGATGATCGTTTTTGCGTCTGGATTATTTGCTTTTAAGAGATCGAAATAGTGGGCGATGTCGGCGTGCTTCCCTAAAACGAGGAGATAGAACGGACGGAACGTTTCAGGATTTCCCGGATCGCTCCGATACGGCAGGGCGGGCTGTCCAATACCGGTATCGTAAACAGTGCCATCAAATTGGCTACGCATTCCAAATAAACCAACCGCGATCCCCTTTTTAATGTATTTCTCCTTGAGTTGCGCGACCAATAGATTAATATCGCCTCTATCTTGAAAAAGGTCCGTCACAATAACGACCAGCCCACCTTCTTTTTTCTGTGCATCGACTATTTCTGTAAGTTGGAGGGTCTCTGTCGACTCTTCAGGCGTGTTGGGTACCTCCATCTCTGTCGATTCTTCAGAAATGGTGATTCCTTCTGTTTTATTGTTGGCTAATTGATCTTCATAATCGATAACTTTTTGAATGAACGTTTCTCGATAAATATTTTCCTGTTCGTAGAAGTCTATGTGTTCTGCTTGTAAGTAGATATTCCTATCAATAGGCTCAACTTGTTCACCAAATCGAAAAAAATCTACCTTTTCATTTTCCCAACCGCTCACAATAACACTTTCTAAATAAGGGCACATTTGCGTGTAACGCGTTGAATCCGGAACAACAAAACCTTGCATTGAGAGTGTTGCGTCAAAATAGATGCGCGCAACAAGTTTGTCCGATATATCTCCAGGAGTTGTGTCGGATGTATCGGGTTGAAACTTTGGAATACCTGGGTCTTTATCAGTGCCACAATTTGTTAGGAAAATAAAAAAGCATAGACAGATGGAAAACGGCAAAAGGCTCGTTTTCCACCTTGTTTCTTTTTCTTGCATCTTGTACCAACATATAACGAGATTGATCGATTACTCCAATGTTGCCGAAAATAACTATCGCGAATTATACCGAAAAAAAGAAATTTGTCAAACAAAAAATCCCAGAACGAAAAAAGAGGATATCCCATTTTCACTTTTTTAAATTCGCCATCTTAGACAACCTCGTTTCTCGGAGGCATCTCTACTTTCAGTTCGATCCCCAATGCAGCGGCAATCTTCAGGAGATCCCGTCTTTTGTCTTGCCTATCTTGTGCTGTCAGGATGTAATAGGGACCCGATTGGACTTGTGTATGCTTCTCGTGTTTCACAGTATCAACAATTGGGACATAAAAACGCTCGATATTACAAGCTTTCACGCGTTCTATCCCTAACTTCTCAATGACCGCAACGAAGGTCGCCGAGATCGTATCCCGCTCGATCACTTCACCATCGGGCAGCGTTACAATGAATCTCAGTGGTATAGAGGGCCTTCTGGAGGGGCGTGGGGGAGGCACGTCGGTTTGAGACTGTTCAGGCTTCTGTTTCGGGGTACTGCCGGTATTCTTCAGAGACGCTAACGCCTGCTCCCTGATAAGTGTGTCGCGCTGCCTTTCAACGCTCGCTTTCGCTTCAGGCGCGTCTATTTTGTCGAGGACCTCTATAATATGATAGAGAACAACACGCGTATATTCAGTATCCAAATCCTTATCGAGTGGTGGGTGTGAGACTTGGTTCCGGGCGTGTCTGATAATATGGAGCAGGCTTTGTATGGGCGTATCACCACGAAACTGCGGACTGAAAACGTGCTGATAGTTTTTGCTGATAATATCCGGAAAATCCCCAATGTCAATCGCACTTCCAAGGGTGTTACCAATTCGTAGGTTTGTTTGAAACTGGTTCGCCCGGTTCGGTGACAAGGAATCACAAATCACTCGTTCGATGGGTTTCCCTTTGATGCGTCTCATGCCACGGACGATGAACAGACGCATGGCATCTCGGAATTCATCAAGTGCCTCGCTCAGCACAGCTCGATTTGGGCGTTTTACCACTTTATATTCCCCTTAGGTGTCACATCAGAACAATTTGGCGAAAGAGTTCCGTATTGGACATCGGTCTCCGCGTCCTCTATATTGGCGAGGTTGCTCACCTCGCCAGTGGCGTGTTTTCTTTGTTATCGGTCTGTGAGTCGACGGCGAAGTTGTTCCAACTCAAGTTCTAATGCCTGCCGTCGGCGCGCTTCTGCTGCCGCACGGACTTCTGCTTCCTCCGCACGGACTTCTGCTTCTTCGGCACGGACTTCTGCTTCTTCAGCACGCATTTTCGCTGCTGCGCGAAGGTTCCGCTCTTCGATAGCAGTTGTGATCGGAGTGCCATCGGGCAAATAAGGACGCAGCAACCGGACATGGCTATGATGTTGATCTGTCCACCGGAACGACAAATTTAATGACTCGCTGAATAAATCTCCCCTTGCATCCGCTGGCATCTCAACAATCGCGCCTGAGGGGTCCCGCCGCCACCCACGAAACTCTGCAGGTTTCTCCATCTCGGGTTGATGGATGAAATACTCTTGTGCCCCTATATCCCGTAGATAGATTTGTACCTTTTCTTCTCGGTCCTCATCGGCTGTCGAATCCGACAGAAACTCAAAAAGCACCGTTGGCACTGCACCTTCTGCCCACGTGTAGAAACTCCTGCGGAGTGGAAATTTCGCTGCACCTAAGACGACATAAATATCGGGTGCGACGCTCTTCGTGGTATCGCCTTCACGGTAATAGATGAAGTTGTCAACGCCGACATAGATATGGGTGTGCGTTGCGAAATAACTGGAGAGTTGTTCATACAAGATGTTGATCTGTTCTCCGTGGAATCCGGTTGCGGGCATAGGGTGCTCGTCCTCATACGGGTAGCCTGGTATGTAAACGGTAGGTTTTCCGGTGGCTTTTGTGAAGGTGGGCAGATATTTTCGTTGTTTGAGAGCGAAGTCGTTAAGAGGTTTCATGCGTCCCCTCCGTGTCTGTGAGTTTCTCTTAATTTTAGCAGAAGTCTGCATGGTCGTCAATCTGAATTGCGGCGTGCGGAGCTTTTATTTCTGATCCTCATGCCATCTCGCAAAGTCCGCCTCGATCTCCTCCGACCATTTTCGGTCTATTTCGCCTGGCGTGTACACACCTTCGCGTAGCCGTTGATGCCCGAACCGATCTCGGAGTGCCACCTCCTCGCCTTGTTCGACGACCTGTTGTGCGAAGTGCGGAGGAATAAAGATAACACCACCACGCCTACCTAAGACAATATCTCCCGGTAAAACTGTCGCCTCCGCAATGCGGATGGGAATGTTGATGCCCGTGAGTGTGACGTTCGCAATACCTGTCGGATCTACACCGCGCACGAACGTAGCAAAATCGGGCAATTCGTAAATGCCGTCCAAGTCGCGGATACCACCGTCGATTACCATACCAGTCCGTGTTTTCGCATAGATGGAGTTGCCGAGATTGTCCCCGGCGAAAGTCCCATCTTTCACTTTACCAAAGAGATCAACAACGATGACATCATCGCGGACGAGCGTATCGATCACCCATGAGTTTTGACCGCCGACGCGTCCCTCTTTTTCGCCTTGGGCAGAGATAGCATCGTTGAAGTCGGGACGGATCGGCACAAAAGCGCACGTCACCGCTCTACCGACAAGGATCCGATCCGGATGAAGATTCATCCAATCGCCAGCGAATTGAAACTTATAGTTATTGCCGTTCAAGACACCCCATGCCTGCTCGATACTGATAGCCTTCATCCGCTGCAGGATGTTGTCCGAGACGCGCGGTCGTCCATCAGGAAATCGGTCGCCTTCCCATAAGTGGGTCATCGCGAGGATGCTCTCTTTATTAATTAGTTGCATGTTGCATTCCTTTTGTGAAACAACCTCGCGATACCGAGATTGAAGTGATGCTCGTCTACAGTCCTGCGTTTTCCCACACCTGATCCAGCGATTCAGCAGTGGTTTTCGCCGCATCTGCGGGTTCCATGCTGGCAACCTTTTGGCTGAAGGGTTCCGGTGTCACGGGTCCCTCGTAGCCGAGATCTGTCAGAATTTGCATCAACTCGGTGAGCGGGATTACCCCGGTTTCGGCGGGAAGACATCTGATATTGTCTATCTGGTCATACGGGTCAATACCAGCAGGCGCGTCGTTAATGTGGACGTAAACAACATCCGATACAGAGAGTTTGCGGACATCGTCGGTCGTGGAACGGCAGGTGTACCAATGCCATGTATCGAACAGCAGTCCAACGTTTCCTGTGCCAACAGCGGCGGCAAGCCCTAACATCGCATCCATCGAGTAAGCAAAGAGATACTTGGAGCCTTTGCGACTCGTTGCCGGTCCAATGAACTCAAGCCCGATTGAATGCCCGTGTTCTTTGAGAATCTCGGCGATAGGACGGAGCCGTTTCACAGAGAAATCCCAATTCTCCTGAAAGGTCATGTCATTTGAAGCGGGTCCGACAACAGTTGTTGTCCGATAGCAACCGAGTTCTGCGGCGAGTGCTGCGCGTTCAGGGAGTTGTGCTAAACCGGCATCGTAGTCAGCATCGGGACCACGCCAATTGACACCGAACCCCCATCCGCCCATAGCAATGCCTGCTTCTGACCAGAGGTCTTTGACGTGTTGAACGGAGTGTTCTTGTGCGAGTTGGCTGGCTTCGTCAATGTTCAGGTCGAGACCCTCAAAACCAGAATTTTTTGCTAACGCTAAGCCTTCTGTCATGTTCGCCCGGATGCCGATTGCACCGGTACTCAGATTTTTAAACATTTTTTAATTTTCCTTGCGGTTAGACACGTGGGTGTGAGATTTCACGTGCGTTTGTTAGGAGTCGCTTTCCATTTCATTTCAAGCTTGGCATTTGGAACGACTGTTTCGCGTTCCTTCCGTTTAGACACGTCGGTGTAGGTCCTCACGCGCATCGGATAGTTTTTCGCCCCTTAAAACTTTCGCAGCAACAGCCCACGGATAATCGCTATCTTCCGCGTTTGCGTCGCGATACGTGGGGATCCAGACCCAACGTTCTTCTCCAGAACGATTGGGATGGCTGGAGTGAAGCGTCAAGTCGTGGAAAAAGACGGCACCGCCTGCTTCGACCTCCGCAGTAACGGCACGGTTTTCGTCAACGGCACCCGGACGGAGCCGATTCCCGAACCCATTGCCATCACTGGCATCACCGTCGTGGACAATGGCGGATTTATGGGAACCCGGAAAGAGTTTGAGACACCCGTTTTCGACCGTGGCATCGTCAAGCGCGACCCAGATTGAGAGCTTGTGTGCGCCATACCAATACGACCAGTCTTGGTGCCAAGGGCTGGCGAAAGTCGTCGTCTCGCTCTTAAAAACCACCTTATCGCTCAGGAACTCAATATCCGGCGCGAGAATGCCTTCTAAAATATCGAGTATCCGGGCATCACCCACTGCGGTTTGAAAGACTGGACTCCGCGCAGCTAAACCGACATAAACACCGTGTCCAGCGACTGCACCTGTGTCTGTCTTAACGGCTTCCAGAATGTCGATACATTCTAATTTGAGACGTTGAACTTCGCTTCGCGCAAACAGATTCGGTGCGATAGCAAAACCGTCCCTTGAGAAATCGTCGCGAAGGGTCGTCATGTCAAGAGTCATTTTTTTAATTTTCCTTGCGGGGAAACGACGTAGATTTGAATCATTGATATGTTTTCCTTAAATCCGCTTTCCACTTCGTTACGAGCTACGGTTTAGTTTCATGTTTAACACCTGTGCCTTAAAGATGGTAGCCTGCAACAACGGCGCAGGGTTTTTGCTTGGGTGTTTCTGCAGGTCTACGGAGAGGCACTTCATTCATCAAACCGACTTGACCGAACCGCAAGGAATAATTAAAAATGTCAAACAGGGCGTTGGTTATCGGCATCGTCTTAGCTATCTTAGAATGTTTGATCGCGCCCTACAACGATTTTGTTATTCGGAACACCTTTCTGGCAGGCGGTCACTTCCCGCTTGCCCCATTTTTTGCCCTGACCGTCTTGGCTTTGGTTGTTAATGCTATCCTAAGATGCTTACATCCGAAACTCGCGCTCTCCGCGCAAGAACTCGTTATTATCTGGTGTATCATGATTGCCGTCGCGGGCATCCCCTCATCGGGAATGATGAGAGACGCGCTATCGACTTTCGCGGCTTACAACTATTTTGCCACACCAGAGAACGAGTGGCGATCGCTTTTCTTTCAATATATCCCCGAGTGGCGTGTCGTGCGAGATGAGGGCGCGATTGTCTCCTTCTATGAAGGCTTATCTGTCGGCGAGAGGATCCCTTGGGGCGCGTGGCTGAAACCGCTCTCCGTGTGGGCGTTGTATGTCTTAACTGCCTATTTCGTTATGGTGTGTCTCGCGGTGATCCTCCGAAAACAGTGGATCGAATATGAGAAATGCACGTTTCCACTCGTTCAACTGCCGGTGGAAATTTCCGTCCATCGGTCAGGCATTGTCAATTCATTCTTCAAAAGCAGAAAGATGTGGGTCGGTTTCGCTATCCCGGCGTTTATTCACACCTTGAACGGACTTCACGCGTATTTCCCGACCCTCCCACATATCCCCATCCGAATTTGGCTTGACCCATTTCTCGTCGGCAGACCGCTCAACGCCTTAAGACCCTTTCAGATCGTCGTGTTGATGTCGATGGTCGGATTTAGCTACCTGCTCACACTTGAAGTCGCATTCAGCCTCTGGTTTTTCTTTCTGTTTTTCAAACTCCAA